>JADFJJ010000050.1 GCA_022566215.1 Pseudomonadota bacterium
AAAAAAAAAAAAACCCAGACCCCCACACAAAAGCGGGGGTGAAAATTAATGAGGTGGGGGTGACAATAAAGGGGGCGGGGGTGACACATGATTTTCTTTGTCAAAAATTTAACGCAAGAAACCTACCTATGTCGATTTTCGACATAGGTAGGTAACAAATTACTTTTTTCGCATTTTTATTGTTCGGCCGATTATCCAGCTTTCACTGCCCGTCCGGTGTCTCATCCGCCCCGCATGGGTCGCCGGGGGCGCATTCCAGGGTCGTGATAACCGGGGTTTTTATGGGCATTTCATTGGTCTTGATAGCTTCAATGAGCAGTTTCCTGGCGCCAGGGGGGAGCATTCTCAAATCATTCCACATTCCGGCCTGAACCAGATGCCACTCTATTGTGCCCGGTTCCGGGAAGAAATTATCCTCCCGCGAAGAATCGCCGGCATGGGTTCGCCCCTCCATCAGGTCCGCCACGTACCAGTCATAGTATTTGTACTTTATGGAACCCAGGTGAGAAATATCCCCCATGAATTTTGGCTCCGCATAGGCGTTGATGTGGGCCAGGAGAACTTCATCCGAGTTTTCAAAAGCCCCCTTGGTCCATTGATAAAACAAGGAGACTTCCAGTTGGTCTTTCCTTGGGATTACCCCGCGGTTGGAATTGACAAATTCGGCGGCATTCTGGTCCAGCAGCTTCCAGACATTTTCCCCGGTATAAGCCTCACGGGATAGACTGGGTCCACCGATTGAGCCCTGAAACAGTCCGTAGATGACCAGGGGAGAATCCCAATTCCGGATCAGAATTTGCTCAATATCGGTCAGGGATAGGGGAAAATTTTCGACCATCGTGACCTTCTGCCGCCAAAACGACTGCCCTTCTTTCCTGAAAATTTTCAATTTCGAGATTGGGTATTCCTCGATCACCTTGCTGATCACAATCACATTGTAGAGATTGAGCCAGTAGGCCAGCTGTTCATTGTGGTTAAGGGTCTTCAAGGGGTGCTGAAGGGATATGTTCTCCAATCCTTCCTGATAGTTTTTGAAGAAGGCGGTGTGTTGTTCCGAGAAGGCATGGATCATCAGGCGGTTGCCCTCCAGCCGGGACGGACTTCCATTCAAGAGCTTGGGGATATGGGAATTTTTAAAAAGCTCTTTTTTTCCAGTCGTTTTCTTCCTGCTGGTGGAACGGCCAAAGGGCATAACGGAATTTTTCAGGATGCTGGTCAGCGGGGAATGGTCAATAGTCACCGTGGAGGCCGCGTCATAAGCGGCGAAGCGCTCCCAGGGCGTGACCGCCTGGCCCTGAGCCAGCCCTTGCCATGAAATGCCGGGAATGAGAAAGGCAGTGATTAAAATAAACAGTGAAAATTTTAATGTGGCTGGATTTTGTGGCTGCATTGCAAATTCTCCAAGTGCTGCCGTGTTTAAGTATTTCCGGACTTGAGCGTCTGGTTATACTTCCTATTTAGCCCGTGGGTGGGCTTTTTCAAAGATTTTTAGCAAATTTTCCGCATCCACCTCGGTGTAATGCTGGGTGGTGGAGAGATTGGCGTGGCCCAAAAGCTCCTGGATGGTGCGGAGATCACCGCCCGCGGACAAGAGATGAGTGGCGAAACTGTGGCGCAGCGCATGGGGTGTGGCGCTTTCCGGCAGCCCTAAAGCCCGCCGGACAACTTCCATGGCTTTTTGCACCGTCCTTGGCCCCAAACGTTTCCCCCGCTTGCCGACAAACAGGGGGCCGTCTTTCTCCAGATCATAGGGGCACAGTGAAATGTAAGCCTCGATCGCTTCGATTACGATCGGCAGCACCGGGATCATCCGTTCCTTGTTTCCCTTGCCCCGGATCACCAAACTGTCCCCGGTGGGGGCATTTTTCATATTAAGCGAAAGCGCTTCCGAAATGCGCAATCCGCACCCGTATAAAAGTGTAACAATGGCGCCGTCACGCGCCCTTATCCAGCCCTCTTTTGCCCCTAAAGAGATGTTTTCCAGTACTTTTTCGGTCCCTTTTACGCTTAAAGGGCGGGGAATCGAGTGGGGGACCTTGGGGGTTCTGATTTCGCTGATGGCGGCATTTTGCAGATTCTCCCGCTGGTCCAGGAACTTGTAGAAGGTTCTTAAAGCAGAGAGCCCGCGGGCCATCGATTTGGCCGAAAGCCCGGACAACATCCGCCGGGTCAGGTAAGCCCTGAAATCTGAAAGAGAAAATTGCTCCAGCGTTTTACGGCTTACAGGTGCGCCGAAATGGTCCTGGGCAAAGTTGAAAAACTCTCCCAAGTCCCTGGTATAGTTGGAGATTGTGTGGTCCGAATAGCGCTTCTCGGAGGATAAATACCTCAACCAGCGGCCCATCAGCACTGCGACCTCTGCCGTGATAAACTCTTCCAGATGAAGGGTTTTTTCCATACCCCTAACTTATCAGGGAAAGGAAAGGTTATAAAATGCTTTCCCCGGTTTTTTTCCAGTCTTTCAAAAACGCTTCCAGGCCCTTGTCGGTCAAGGGGTGCTTGAAAAGCTGTTTCATAATGGCCGCCGGGATGGTCGCGACATCAGCGCCGATCCGGGCGGCTTCCAGCACGTGCAACGGGTTTCTGATGCTGGCCACCAGAATTTGGGTCTGAAAATTATAGTTATCGTAAATCAGGCGGATATCCCCGATCAGCTCCATTCCGTCTTCAGAAACGTCATCCAGCCGGCCGACAAACGGGGATATGTATGTCGCTCCGGCCTTGGCCGCCAGCAACGCTTGCGTCGCCGAAAAACACAGGGTGACATTAACCATGATGCGATCCGCTCTCAGGGCCTTGCAGGTTTTCAGGCCAGCGACCGTCATCGGCACTTTAATGGCGATATTCTTGGAGATTTTGCTGAGCTTTTGCCCTTCTTTCAGCATCGTCTCATAATCAAGGGCGACCGTCTCGGCGCTGACCGGGCCGTCGACAATGGTGCAGATTTCCTCCAGCACCTCAAACAGTTTGCGGCCCGATTTTTTGATCAGCGACGGATTGGTAGTGACACCATCCAACAGACCAGTGGCGGCCAGTTCACGGATTTCGCCGGTATCAGCGGTATCGGCAAAAAATTTCATCGTTTCTCCCCCGGATTGATCAAAAACCCCTTTAATTTTGGTACTCCCTCTTTTGCTTTATTGCAAGGTTGTGATGGACTCAGGTAAGCTGAAATTGCCATGGCAAGAGAGTTGAATTTTTTTGATGAACAAGACGGGCGGGTTTCCGTCCTTCTTCCCTTCGCCCTGAAAGGGGTGCTGGATTACAGATTCTCGGGCGAACGGCCGGAGCCCGGGAGATTTGTCCGGGTGCCGCTGGCGGGACGGCCG
Source organism: Pseudomonadota bacterium (assembly GCA_022566215.1). Lineage (GTDB taxonomy): Bacteria > Pseudomonadota > Alphaproteobacteria > Sphingomonadales > SMXR01 > SMXR01. The sequence goes on from JADFJJ010000050.1 coordinate 3,330, forward strand.
GTCACCGGCGTTGTGTGGGAAAACCAAGGGGAAGAAAATGAAGTTTCTTCCAGCAAATTGAAGGCCATTTACGAGGTATTAAAAGTACCATCCCTGACCGGGGAACAGCGCCGCTTCGTCGAATGGGTGGCGAATTACACCATCTCACCTCCCGGCAACGTTCTCAAGATGTGCATGGGGTCGCCTGAGGCCCTGAAACCCCTGCCAACCCGGATGCTCTATAGCAAAGGAAGGAGGGCGATGGACCCGGCGCGCCTGACCCCGGCCCGGCTGCAGGTTCTGGAAGCAATCGATGACGGAAAACTGAGAACCATAAAAGAAACCGCCAAAAAAGCCGGAGTCAGTGAGGCGGTTGTCCGGGGTTTGATCAAACTTGGTTTGATAGAAGGTGTGGAGCAGACCAGGGACCGGCCCTACCTTGCCCCCGATCCAAACAAAAAAGGCCCGGCCCTGACTGAAGAGCAAAAAAAAGCAGTTGCCGATTTGAAGAACGTTCTGGGAAAAGGCTTTCAACCGCTGGCGTTGGAGGGAGTGACCGGGTCGGGCAAGACAGAAGTTTATTTTGAAGCGATCGCGGAAATCCTGCAACAGCCGGACAGCCAGATTCTGGTGCTGCTTCCGGAAATTGCGCTGACGAACCAGTGGCTGGACCGTTTTGAGAACCGCTTTGGGGCGCCACCGGTGGAATGGCATTCCGATCTGGGAAAAGCCGAACGCCGACGCGCCTGGCGGGCCATGGCCTCGGGCAAAGCCCGGTTGGTAGTGGGCGCCAGGTCGGCTTTATTTCTTCCCTTTAAAAAGTTGAAACTGGTTATTGTGGATGAAGAACACGACTCCTCGTTCAAACAGGAGGAGGGGGTTTTGTATCACGCCCGTGATATGGCGCTGGTGCGGGCGCAAATTGCGGAATGTCCGATCATTTTGTCCAGCGCCACCCTTTCTTACGAAACGCTGGCCAATATTGAGCGCGGCCGTTTCGGACATGTCACCCTGAAACACCGCTACGGCGGTGCGTCACTCCCAGATCTGTCCGCCATCGATATGCGCACCAGGGCCGCCCCTTCGGGCCATTGGCTGTCGCCTGACCTGGTTGAAGCCTTAACAGCGACTTTAGGAAGGGGAGAACAGGCGATGCTATTTCTGAACCGGCGCGGATATGCCCCCCTGACCCTGTGCCGGACCTGCGGTGAGCGGATGGAATGTCCCAACTGCACCGCCTGGATGGTCGAACACCGCCTGAGGCGCTATTTGATGTGCCATCATTGCGGACATTCCGTCCCGATCCCGAAGTTTTGCCCGGAATGCGGTCATGAAGATTCACTTACGGTATGCGGACCCGGGGTGGAGCGCCTTGAGGAAGAGGTGGCCAATCTGTTCCCTTCGGCCAAGCGTCTGGTAATGACCTCGGACACCATGACCAGTCCCGCCCGGGCGGCTGAAATGGTGGCGCGCATCGCCGCCGGGGAAGTGGATATCATTATCGGAACGCAAGTGATCACCAAAGGCTATCACTTCCCGAAGCTGACCCTGGTCGGCGTTATAGATGCCGACCTGGGCCTGAAGGGTGGGGACTTGAGGGCGGCTGAGAGAACCTATCAGCAGCTGGAACAAGTAGCAGGCCGGGCCGGACGGGAGAAACTGAAAGGTCATGTCCTGGTCCAGACCTATATGCCCGACAATCCGGTAATGGCCGCCCTTCTTGCCGGCGACAAGGAAGCTTTTATCAGGGAGGATATGGCCGAGAGAAAAACATTTAATATGCCGCCCTACGGCCGGCTGGCTTCGATTTTGGTTACCGGGCCGGATTTGCGCAAAGTGGAGGCGCTGGCCCGGGAATTGGCTCGGCGCTTTCCCAAACATCAGGGGGTGAGCCTTTTTGGCCCGGCGCAAGCGCCGCTGGCCCGTCTGCACGGGAGATACCGCTACCGGCTGCTCCTTAAAACCGGGCGCAAAACCCATCTGCAAAACCTGATTCGAAGTTGGATGAAGGATGTCAAAACCAGCGGTGGCCTGAAGGTCAAAGTTGATATCGATCCCTACAGTTTTTTGTAGCAAAAACGACCTTTTTCAGGGGTTTTGATAAATATCTGAAATTGCCTATTGCCCGCTTGCCAGCCCCCATCCACTATGCTAGGAAACGCGCGCGTAAAAAGGCGCGCTAAAATTGAGGGAACTTGCGGGGAAAATCCGTGTCTTCCAATCGTTTGACAACATCGGGACTAGAGGGCCGCTACGCCATGGCCCTGTTTCAGCTTTCGCTGGAAAAAAAGGTCTTGGATATGGTGGCTTCTGATTTAACCAAACTGGCAACACTGGTGGAACAAAGCGAAGATTTCGCTGCTTTCCTCAAAAACCCGGTGCTTGATCAAAATACCAAGGCAAAGGCTGTTTCGGCCATTGCCAAAAAGGCGAAACTTCATAAATTAACAGCCAATTTTCTGGGTGTTCTGGTGGAAAACCGGCGGCTTGGATATTTATCCAAAATTGCTGCTTCCTTTTTGCGGATCATGGCGGACCACCGCGGTGAAATAAAAGCCGAGGTTATCTCAGCTTCCAAACTGACCAAGGCGCAGACGGAAACTTTGCGGAAAAAACTGAAAAAAAATCTGGGCCAGGATATTGCCTTTGAGGTGACGGTTGATCCGGAATTACTGGGCGGCCTGAAAGTAAAGGTAGGCTCGCGCGTTATTGATAATTCTCTTAAGACAAAACTCGATAATCTTACACTTCAGATGAAAGGTGTTTAGAAATGGACATCCGTGCAGCGGAAATTTCAAAAATCCTGAAAGACCAGATTTCAAAGTTCGGCTCCAAGGCCGAAGTTTCAGAGGTTGGCCAGGTTCTCTCGGTCGGTGATGGGATCGCCCGTGTTTATGGCCTGGATAATGTTCAGGCCGGTGAGCTGGTCGAATTCCCGGGCGGTATCAAGGGGATGGCCCTGAATCTGGAAGAAGACAACGTCGGGATCGTTATTTTTGGCGAGGACCGCACCATCAAGGAAGGTGATACGGTCAAGCGCACCGGCTCAATCGTCGACGTACCGGTAGGCAAGGAACTGCTGGGCCGTGTTGTTGACGGCCTTGGCAACCCGATCGACGGCAAGGGACCAATCAAGGCCAAAAAGCGCGGCCGGGTTGAAGTTAAAGCCCCCGGCGTTATCTCGCGCAAATCGGTGCATGAGCCGATGATGACCGGCCTCAAGGCGCTCGATAGCCTGGTGCCGATTGGCCGCGGCCAGCGCGAGTTGATCATCGGCGACCGCCAGACCGGCAAGACCGCGGTTGCGATTGATACCATCATTAACCAGAAAGCCATCAACGAAAGCGATGATGAAAACAAGAAACTTTACTGCATCTATGTTGCGATTGGCCAGAAACGTTCTACCGTAGCCCAGATCGTGAAAACCCTGGAAGATTACGGCGCCATGGAATACACGATCGTCGTTTCCGCAACCGCGTCCGAGCCGGCGCCATTGCAGTTCCTGGCCCCCTATACCGGCTGCACCATGGGGGAATACTTCCGCGACAATGGCATGCATGCGCTGATCATCTATGATGATTTGTCCAAACAGGCTGTTTCCTACCGCCAGATGTCGCTATTGCTCCGCCGTCCACCGGGCCGTGAGGCTTATCCGGGCGATGTGTTTTATTTGCATTCACGGCTTTTGGAACGCGCCGCCAAAATGAACGAAGAGCATGGCTCGGGCTCTCTGACCGCATTGCCGATTATCGAAACCCAGGCCGGCGACGTTTCAGCCTACATCCCGACCAACGTGATCTCGATCACCGATGGCCAGATTTTTCTTGAGACCGAGCTGTTCTACCAGGGCATCCGGCCGGCCATTAATGTTGGCCTTTCAGTTTCGCGGGTCGGATCAGCGGCCCAAACCAAGGCGATGAAACAAGTGGCCGGAACCATCAAGCTGGAGCTGGCCCAGTACCGCGAAATGGCGGCTTTTGCACAGTTTGGCTCCGATTTGGATGCAACCACGCAAAAACTGCTGAAACGCGGTGAGCGCCTGACCGAGCTTTTGAAACAGGGCCAGTACTCACCGATGCCGATGGAAGAGCAGGTGGTCTCAATCTTTGCCGGGGTGAAGGGATACCTGGACAAGGTGAAAGTTGCTGACATCACCCGGTTTGAAGAAGCCTTCCTGACCGAGATGCGCAACAAGCACAAGGATGTTCTGATGAGCATCCGCGATGAACAGAATATTTCCGAGAAGACCGAAAAGAAACTTCGCGGCATCCTGGAAAAATTTTCAAAAGCGTTTGCCTAAAAAGCCGAATTTTTAAGGAAAAGATGAGAGCCCTATGGCCAGCCTCAAGGACCTAAAAATCAGAATCAACAGTGTCGCTTCGACACAGAAGATTACCCAAGCCATGAAAATGGTGGCGGCGTCCAAGCTGCGCCGGGCCCAGGAAGCCGCTGAGGCCGCCAGGCCTTATGCGACGCGCATGGAAAAGGTTCTGTCAGGCCTTGCGATGAGCGTTGGCGGGCAACCCGGGGCTCCCAAACTGTTGGCCGGCACAGGGGCTGATAAGGTTCACCTGGTGATTGTCGCCACTTCCGAGCGCGGTTTATGCGGCGGGTTTAATACCTCAATCGTCAGAGCCGCCCGCCTCAAAATTGAAGCGCTTATGAAGGAAGGCAAAGAAGTCAAGATTCTATGCATCGGCAAAAAGGGGTTTGCCCAGCTCAAGCACCTTCATTCCGACAAGATTCTGGATGTTATTGACATGAGCGATGTTCGCCAAGTCAGCTTTTCTGATGCCTCCCCGGTGGCGATGCGGGTATTAAAGATGTTTGAAGAGGGTGAATTTGACGTAGCTACTCTCTATTACTCCCGGTTCAAATCGATCCTGACCCAGATTGTCACGGCCCAGCAGCTGATCCCGGCGGCCTTCGAGGAAAAAGATGATGAAGATGAGGGCCTCAAGGGTGCAATTTATAGATATGAACCGGAAGAAGAAGAAATTCTCAGTACATTGCTGCCGCGCAATGTAACCGTGCAATTGTTCAAGGCGCTTTTGGAAAACGCCGCCAGTGAGCAGGGCGCGCGCATGATCGCGATGGACAGCGCTACCCGCAACGCCGGCGATATGATTGACCGGCTGACATTGCAATATAACCGGTCGCGCCAGGCCGCGATCACCAAGGAATTGATTGAAATTATTTCCGGGGCCGAAGCCTTGTAGGGGCTCACCCTTGAGAACAGAATAAACCTTTAAGGAGTATTGAAGGAATGGCTAAAAGCAAAAACATTGGCACCATTACACAGATCATCTCGGCCGTGGTGGATGTTCACTTTGAAGGCGACCTGCCGGCGATCCTGTCGGCGCTGGAGACCACCAACCAGGGCAACCGTCTGGTTCTGGAAGTGGCCCTGCACTTGGGCGAAAACACGGTTCGCACGATTGCCATGGATTCCACCGAAGGACTGGTCCGCGGGGCCGAGGTAACCGATACCGGCGCCCCGATAACCGTCCCTGTCGGGCCTGAGACGCTTGGCCGGATTATGAACGTTATCGGTGAACCTATTGATGAAATGGGCCCGATCAAGACCAAGAAGAAAGCCCCTATACATGCGTCTGCCCCTGAGTTTGTCGACCAGTCGACCGACCAGGAAATCCTGATGACCGGCATCAAGGTGGTGGACCTGCTGGCGCCTTACGCCAAGGGCGGTAAAATCGGCCTGTTTGGCGGCGCCGGGGTTGGCAAAACCGTAATTATCATGGAGCTGATCAACAACATTGCCAAGGGCCACGGCGGCTATTCGGTTTTTGCCGGAGTTGGTGAACGGACCCGCGAGGGGAACGACCTTTACCACGAAATGCTGGAATCGGGGGTGATCAAAAAGAATGGCGATTCCAAGGCGGCGCTGGTGTTTGGCCAGATGAACGAACCGCCCGGCGCCCGCGCCCGGGTTGGCTTGACCGGCCTGACCCTGGCGGAATACTTTCGCGACGAAGAGGGTCAGGACGTGCTGTTCTTTATCGATAACATCTTCCGCTTTACCCAAGCTGGCTCGGAAGTGTCGGCGCTGCTTGGCCGGATCCCGTCGGCTGTGGGTTACCAGCCGACCCTGGCGACCGAAATGGGGAACCTGCAGGAGCGCATTACCTCAACCAAAAAAGGCTCAATCACCTCGGTGCAGGCGATTTATGTTCCCGCCGATGACCTGACCGACCCGGCGCCCGCTACCTCGTTCGCGCATCTCGATGCTACCACAGTTCTGTCGCGCCAGATTGCCGAGTTGGGCATTTACCCGGCTGTCGACCCGCTCGATTCCACCAGCCGCATGATGGACCCGCGCATAGTAGGCGAAGAGCATTACAAAGTGGCCCGTTCGGTCCAGAAAGTTCTGCAGCGTTATAAATCCCTGCAGGACATTATTGCTATCCTGGGCATGGACGAGCTGTCAGAAGAAGACAAACTGGTGGTCACCCGCGCCCGTAAAATCCAGCGTTTCCTTTCGCAACCCTTCTTTGTCGCCGAAGTTTTTACCGGAACCCCAGGGGTTCTGGTGCAGCTGGAGGATACCATCAAGGGCTTCAAGGCGATTGTCGCCGGTGAATATGACCACCTGCCCGAAGCCGCTTTCTATATGGTCGGGACTATCGAAGAAGTGGTCACCAAGGCCGAAAAACTGGCCGCGGAAGCTGCTTGAGAGGCAACTGGAAAATGGCTGAGAACAAGGAAAACACCCTTCATTTCGAGCTGGTTTCGCCAGAGCGTCTGTTGATGGATGCATCTGTCAGCGCCGTTTTGGTGCCGGGTTCGGAAGGGGATTTCATGGTGCTGCCCAATCATGCCCCGGTCATGTCGACGATTCGTCCCGGGGTCCTGGATGTTTACCAGGGAAAGGATAAAACTCCTGAGCGGATTTTCCTGCGCGGGGGTTTTGCCGAGGTGACCCCGGGTTCGCTGGTGATCTTGGCGGAGGAAGCGGTCCCGGTTAAGGAACTCAGTAAATCCGACCTCAGGCAGCGCATTACTGACGCTGAGGAAGACCTGGAAGACGCCAAAACCGATGAGGACCGGCGCAAAGCCAGGGAGGCCATTGCCCGCCTGAACGAGCTCTTTGAGGCGGTTGGTTAAAGCTTCCTAATTATCAAGAAAGGGCTGAAATTCCTTGAGGATGGCCAGGTAAAGGTCACGTTTAAAGGGAACAATCAGCTCCGGAACTTTGGCAATATCCACCCAGCGCCAGGCGTTGAATTCCGGGTGATCGGTTTCCAGGTTAATATCAGAATCTGACCCTAGAAAACGCATCAAGAACCAAATTTGTTTTTGACCCCGGAATTTTCCGCCCCAGACTTTTCCAACCAAGTCATCTGGGAGGTCGTAAAAAAGCCAGCCCTTGATGCGGGCAATTATTTCGGCGTTGTTGGTGCCGATTTCCTCTTCCAGCTCCCGGAACGCCGAATGCTCAG
>JADFJJ010000051.1 GCA_022566215.1 Pseudomonadota bacterium
CCTTTGAAGGAACGCTGGATGCCATCGGCATCCATGTCGACGGCGTCGGCACCACCCCGCTTTCGGGTGATTTCAAGCTCGGCCGGCCGCTCTCCCCGCTGGCCAGTGACATCATTCAGCAGTCGGTGGAAAACTCCTACGCGCAGTTTATTGATATGGTGGCAAACTACCGCGGGCTGGAGCCGGAAGCGGTGGATGCAATCGGCCAGGGCCGGGTGTGGTCCGGCCGGGCGGCCTTCGAGTTTGGTCTGGTGGACAGTCTCGGCAACATCGATGACGCCATTGCGGCGGCGGCGTCACGGGCCGAATTGTCCGATTACCAGGTAAAATATTTCGAGGAGGAACCCGGCTTTTCAGAAAAGTGGGCGGAAATCCTGACCGCCCGGGCCGGGTTTGACCTGGAGAAAACCCGCTGGCGGCCGGGAGCGGTGGAGAGTTTTATGCTGGAGATTACCCGCGTTATTGAACGCCTCGGGCTGCTCAACGATCCTTCCCAGGTTTATGTGCTGTGCGAAATGTGCGAGGTCCGCTGAGCCGCGATGGGGAGCAAAAAACTTGACGCGGACCAGCGTGCGGTGTTGAGAGAAGGGGCGACCGAGCCGGCCTTCTCAGGCAAGCTGCTGCACAACAAAGCCGATGGAACCTACCTGTGCGCGGGCTGCGGGGCGAAGCTGTTTTCAAGCGGCAGTAAATACGATTCCGGTTCCGGCTGGCCGTCGTTTTTCAAGCCGGTTTCACCTGACGCCATCCTTGAAATTAAAGACACTTCGCACGGCGCCAACAGAACCGAGATTAAATGCGCCGGCTGCGACGGCCACCTCGGTCACGTTTTCGCGGATGGCCCTCAACCCACCGGCCAGCGCTACTGCATCAATTCACTCAGCCTCGATTTTGAGGGGGAGTAGATAAGAATGGGTTCTAGGCTGTAATTTTTTTATTGCCTATTCCTTTGGCAAGCGCCGGTTTCTTTTTTGAAGTTTTTTTCACGTAATCTTCCAGCGCTTTAACAACTACAGTATTAAGCGATGTGTTCATTTCATTCGCCAATAGTGCAGCATAGCGATGCAATTCCGCACCTGTCCTGACATTGAAACTTCCCTTGAAGGGTTTGTCCGGTTCTTTATTTTGCTCTGCACAGAAATCCAGATAGTCGTCGACTGCCTCAATAAAAGCTTTTTTTAAACTCTTGGCGTCACTTCCCTCAAAGGTGACAAGATCACGGATAAATTCCAAACGGCCATGAAAAATTTCATCTTCACCGTCATAGTGAACAGAACCAATATAATCCTTATATTTCATGGCATCTTTCACTTTAAATATCCTTCGTGAATTAAAAATTCCTTCAAATCTTTCAAAACATACATTTTAACAATATTCCCGGGGTGCGGTTTATGAAAACTCAGGATCAGGCCGTCAGAGTTTGAAAATTTTCTTCTCGAGCCGCCGGTTTTTCCCGATTTCATTTCCACAAAACCAAAACCTTTTACCAAACGCCGTAATTCATCCCAGGTAAAATCTTTGGGTTGCTCCAGAAACCTTGCACTTAATTTTTCTTTTCTGCTCATACCAACTCATTCTAAGAAACTGGAAAAAACCCGGTTATAATATAGCGTCTTTACGAAATTTTGCAACTATTTTTAGTTACATTAAAAATTCTTCTTACGCCTCGGCGAAGGCGAAGATAAAAATCGTCCCCAGCATGATCGAAAAGCCGATTATATAAAAAAGCGAAATAACGAGGAACTTGAAAAAGGTCCTAAACCAGCCGTTGCCGCTGGCCACCTTGAGGGCGATAAAAAGATACAGCGGTGCCGCGCCGAAAAACATCCAGGTACTGACCGATGATCCGAGGTAGACCTGGGCGATCACGAAAAACGTCAGCACGAAAAACAGATAGGTATGGAAATGGAGCGAAAATACCAGGTGATTGTAGATATAGTGTTCGCGCTTCCAGTAAAAAAATCTTAAAAATATCGCGAACAGCGGGATAAAAATCGCCATGATGAGCGGCACCCAGTTGTTGAGCGCATTGTTGAGCCGCCTGGGGTCCCGGGCGGCGTTCTTCAGGCCCCGCTGGACCCTGGGTCCCAATTCATTAAGGAATTCAGGGTCGTCATTGCCGCCGCCGGCATCAAACTGGAAAGTGTCCTCGATAACGCCTTCCGGCAAAGCCTGGTCTTCGCTGGTAATGGGGGCGAACATTTTTGGCTCGATATCATAATCGTAAATGAGGTATCCCTGACCGGTGCGCCGCACCTTGCTCTGGTCCGGCTCCGCCAATTTATCAGTGCGCCACTCCTCCAGCCCCTCAATTCGCCTCAGCGCCCGGCCGCGGGAGTTGATGGCCCTTTCCAGCTTGCCGGTTTCATAAGCCGCGGCGTACTTTTCGACTTTGGCCTCTTGTTTGGACAGGGCCGTCTGGAGAACCGCCAGGCGCTGGTCATAAGTAACGGCCTCGCCGGCGAACTTGACGATCGCGACATCCAGGAGGTTGACGGTCAGGAAAAACATTATGATCGAGATCAGGAAAGTGCGGATCGGCGGCAGAAAGCGGATGCGCCTTCCGGCGATATATTCGCGGGTCATGGCCCCGGGCAGGAACAGTAAATAGCCAAGCGTGCGCCACAGCCGGGAATCCTTCGAAAAGACGTTGTCGGAGAAATCCTCGGCAAAAGTCCAGTAAGGGCGCCGGAAATCGGAATCCTTCTGGCCGCACAGATGACAGAAATTGCCCTGGAGTTGCGCCCCGCAGTTCTTGCAGACGCTGATTTCGGGCAGCTGGGAAGCGGTATCCTCAAGCCGCTTGCCCTTGGTCTTCAGTATGATTTTGCTTTGCTTTGCTTCTTTTTTCCTGAGCTTCTTAAGCTTTCTTCTGGACAGCTTCCTGGCCGGTCGCTCGCGCAGCAGCAGCAGATAACCCTTGACCTGTTTGCCGATGCTTTTGAACATATCCCCCGCCTTTTAGAGCATATCAACTCCAAACGAAATTATTTGATGGGCAACAGACTTCATGTAACTGCGTCAGCGTCTTTCCATGATGCCCCACATCATGTTCAAAACCCTTACCAATTCCCTTTTGTCTGTTGCCCATCAAATTGCTTCCTTTTGGGGTTGGTATGCTCTCCCATTTTAAGCGGGTTTTTGGGAAAAGGTAAACTCTCTCAATAAGATATAGGATATTCAGCCCCGGAAACCCCCTGCGAAAGCCTTCCTGACAATCTCCCCATGATCGAAGGTGAGCGAAGGGAGGTTGTCGATATCAAACCACCTCGCTTCGCGGGCGTCCGAGGCGGCCCGGACTTCCACGCTCCCGGGGTCCACCACTCCCGAATAAGCGACCGTAATGACCCGGCCGCGGGGATCGCGGCCGAGCGTATCGAAGGCATGAACCTGCTTCAACTCAACCCCGGCGACCCCGGTTTCCTCTTCCAGTTCGCGGGCCGCGGCATCCTTCAGCTCTTCTTTTATCCCGATAAATCCGCCGGGCAGCGCCCACCTGCCCTTGAACGGTTCCCGGTCACGCTTGATCAGAAGGACGCGTTTCCGATCCCTGGAAAAAAGCACCACATCGACGGTCACCATCGGCCGGGGGTATTTGTAGGTGTAGGGCATGTTTCCAGTCTAAATGAGAAAAAGCCCCCAAAAAAGGAATTTATCCCGGAAAAGATATTGACAATTATATTGTCATAATGACATCTATACTGTCATATACGGAACAAAGACTATGAACAGAACGCTGGATCATGAAATTATCAGGAAGCTAAGGCGGCTGTTTCGCGCGCTCACCGCCCAGCGCGATGAAACCCTGAAGCGGTTTGGCCTGAGCGGGGCGGAGCGCACCGTGCTGGAATTTCTTTACCCCGATGCCGCCCTGACCGTGCCGCAGATCGCCCGGCGTTTCCGGGTCTCGCGCCAGCATATCCAGGTAAACGTCAACTCACTTGGAGATCAGGGCCTTCTTTTGCAAACTGAAAACCCCGATCATGCCCGCTCCCCTCTGCTCAGGCTGACCAATAAGGGCGTGACCACTTTCGCCGCCATTGAGGAAACCGAAAAAGACCTGATCGACCGGCTGTTCCAGACCATCCCGGCGGCGGAAAAGGTGGTGGCGGCCCGGGTCCTGGGCCAGCTCCTTGATAAACTGTAAACCGGCGGCGAAGGAAAAACTGGCTGGGGCGGCAGCGAACCGAACAAACACTTTTTCTCTTTCACACTCGCACACATCTGTTTTTTTAGTGTTATTTCGTAAAGCGTTTGCTTCTGACCCAAAGCAGACTCTTTTCAGATCGACCTTACAGCCGGTATTGGCGTCAGGAAAAGCGGTTGGACGATCGCAGTAACTAGCCGCGTTGCAATTAAAACAGGGTTGAGGGCGGACACGAGCACTGCACGGTTGGGAACGTCGGCCGGATGGTGTATAATATGGCCATGCGGGTTTCAGGCGAAATCTGCCAGCGACAGATAGGGAGAGCACGGTAATGAGCAAAGCCAGGGCACGAACGCGAAAAAAGGCCAGATTGGCGAAGCGCCAGGCGGCGACGTTGGCCCCTCGCGACGTGCATGATTCAGGGGCCGATCCGACTCCCGCCAATCTGACCCCGGACAAGCCTCACCCCGGAAAGTTCGACGCAAAGCCGTCCCCCGGCGGCATGAAAAACACCGGCGGCAAGAATATCCCCAACCTGGCCGCTTCCACCCGCGGCTCCGCAAGATCGAGATAAGGGGTGGGGAGCGGGCGCTGTCACCAAGAAAAATCTCGATTGCCGCTGCTCTAAAAGAGTCTGCTTTTGACCCAAAGCGGACTCTTCGAGGTTACGAGCAACCCCCCTGCTCATGGTCTTCATGGCCATCCTGATCATCGGCTCGATCGCCTGGACCTACATTGTGCAGACAACCGGCTCCCTGATCCCGTCGATGGTTGCCCATGCGATGACCAACAGTGTCGCCGTCTAGGCGCCCTTTGCTGGGGTCACTGCTCCGGTGGTCTGGCAACGGCGGCAAGCCGCCAGATTGCGTGCAACTTCAGCGCTAGCAGCCGGCGACGTTTTCTGCTAGAGTTGTGTGACTCGCACGCCGGGGGTGGACAATGCTGAACAATCTCTATCTCAAAAAGCTGAAGAAGGACCTTCCCGGCTGGATAAAGCGGGGCTGGGTGCCCGCGAAGCACGAAGCAGCCATTCTTGCCGACGCCGCGGGTGGCGAGGAGGCATCGCGGGTGCCGCTGGCCACCGCGATCATGGGCGTACTCTTGATCGGCGGCGGCATCATGCTCTATTTCGCCGCCAACTGGGACGGCATGTCGAAACTCTTGAAGCTGACGGTGCTGCTGGGCGCCATGTGGGCAGCCTATGGCGTGGCCTTCCTGTTCCTGCGCAACAATCAGGACCTGGAACAGAAAATTGGCCAGGCCATGCTGGTCTTGGGGCTGCTCCTTTTCGGCGCCAATATCATGCTGGTCTCGCAGGCCTTCCACATATCGGACCGGGCCCCCAACGGCATCCTGATGTGGACCCTGGGCGCACTGGCCGGGGCCTGGCTGCTGCGCTCGCACGCGCTGGCCATCATGGGCATCCTGCTGGCGACGCTGTGGACGGGCATGGAGGTGATCAGCCTGTTTACCGCGATGGAGCCAGCCTTTGCGCCCTGGCCATACGTGGTCCACTGGCCGTTCCCCTTCGTCTTGGCCGCCTTCGCCTGGCTCGCGGGGCAAAACGGCTGGCACGGCGCCGCGCGGCTGGCAGTAATGGTCATGGTGTGGTGGCTGTGGATTACCTTCTCCGATCTCTTAGGTTTTGGCTTCTATGATCTGGATACCCTTTTCGCTCATCGCCTAAGCTTCCTGCTGATGGCGGTGCTCTTCCTCGCCGGACGGCGCGCCGAAACCCATGCCCTGACGCGGCTGTCGGCAGCAACCCTGAAGAACACTTCGCTCCTCGCTGGCATTTTCTTTCTCTATCTTTCAACCCTGCGCGGGGATTTCGCCATCGGCGGCATGACGATGGTCACCGCAGAGGACGGGGGCGTGATGACCACCCTCGCCGCCAATCTGGCCGCGCTGATTCTCGCCGCCGCCGGTGCGGCGCTGTTGTGGTTGGAACAAACGCGCCCCGTGCCGGAGACGGCGCGCCTGCCGGCGCCGGTGCTGGCGATGCTGGCCGCCTGCATTCTTATCAGCGCCGCACTGGTGCCATGGAATTTCGAGCCCCCAGGGCTTGCCCTTGCCGCCTATGTGGTAGTGAATGGCCTCTTCATGCTGGCGATGGCGGGTACCATATACGGCGGCTATTGTGCGGGTAACCGCATGGCGGTGAATCTAGGCCTTCTGCTTTTCATCCTCTGGATCACCATTCTCTATTTCGACACCTTCTTCGGATTGATGGACCGCTCGCTTTTCTTCGTCGTCTCCGGGGTGCTTCTGCTCGGCGGCGGTTACGCGCTGCAGCGCCAGCGGCGCAAGCTGCTGGCGGGCATGGCCGGCCGCGGTGAAGCGGGGGGCGGGCCATGAAGACAATCGTCAAGCTGACTATCGTTGTGGCGCTACAGAGCCTGGCCATCCTCGCCATGGTCGGGGGGAAGGTGCAAACGATGATGACCGGCGACGTGATCATATTGCGTACCGAGCCGGTCGATCCCCGTTCGCTGTTCCGCGGCGATTTCGTTAGGCTGCGCTACGAGATCACGCGCCTGGCGGACGACAATGTGAGATTCGATCTGGACGATCTCCGCCCCGGCCGGACCATTTATGTGAGACTGCGTGAGGAGCAGGGCGCCTGGGGCGCCGTATCGGTGCATGGTAAGCACCCCGGGCCGGCACCGGATTTTAAGGTGATCCGCGGCCGCATCGCGGCCTCGCGCACGGAAGACTCCTTTCCCGGCAGGCGGGAGAACGGCCAGTGGATTCCGCCCACCCCCCGGGAGACCCCCGTGCGCGTGCTCCTTGTCTATTACGGCATAGAGGCTTATTTCATCCCTGAGGGCACGGGCCGCGCGCTGGAGCGCCCGCCTGAGGGTCAGACCATGACAGTGCGCGTTGCGGTTGACGGCGCCGGAAAAACGGCAATCTTAGGCATTCTCCTCGACGGGAAACTGGTCCACGATGAGAGGCTGTTTTAGGCCCCGGGTTCCAGCCTTCGTCACCCCCTGTTCTTCTTGACGCTCTCGTCCATGCGGCGGAATTTGCTGCTTCTCTGGTGCAATTTCCTAGAGTCTAATAAAACCTAGAAATGTTCCCTAGAAACGTTCCCTAGTTATTCCCTAATTGATGAGTTAAGTGATTGTTTTTATTTGTGTTTATAGGCCTGGCTGGGGCGGCAGGGATCGAACCTGCGAATCACGGGATCAAAACCCGTTGCCTTACCACTTGGCTACGCCCCATTGTTGAAGGGTCTGACCGATTTTGGCTCCAATATTTTCTGTGGCACAGCCCTCATCGGTAATCCGGTCCAGACCCTAAACCGCCCCCATTAAGCATAGGGGGTTTTTACTGTAAAGGCCAAACCATCTAAAGACACTCCAGAAACCGGGCATCGGCGGTCAGCGTACAGGCCTTCACCCACCATCCGGGATGGGCCGCGGCAATCGTCCGGGCCGCGCTCCCGGCCGCCTCGCGGTTTTCATAAAGCCCATAGCAAGTTGCGCCCGAGCCCGACATGCGGGTCAGCAGGGTTCCCTCCGCCGCTTCGAGCGCCCCGAGAATTTCACCAATTTCATCACACATCCCAAGAGCCGGGCCCTGCAAGTCATTGTGGGTGCCCTTCAGCAGCGTCCACAGGTCTTCGGTCAGCTCCGGGGTCAGCGCCAGGGGCTGGCTGAAGGCCCGTCCGCTGGCGGCGAAAGTTTGAAAAACGCCGGACGTGGACAAGGGCTTCAAGGGGTTGACCAGAACGCAGCTGATATCCTCGAAGATTTCCAGCGGGGTAATCAGCTCTCCGATCCCCGCCACGAAACAAGGTTCGCCGACCAGGCAGGCCGGCACATCGGCGCCCAGCTCCAGCGCCAGTTCCACCAATCGGGCCTCATCCGGCTCGACCCGCCACAGCACCTGCAGCACTTTCAAAGCCGCCGCGGCATCGGAGGAGCCGCCCCCCAGGCCAGCCGAAAGGGGCAGGTTTTTTTCCAGCGTGATGGTCGCTCCGGCCGATACGCCGCACAGCTGGCGCAGCTTGACCGCCGCCCGGGCGACGATATTCGTGTCGCCGTCACAGCCCGCCCGGCGGCACACCGGAGCAAACCGGCCGGTGACTGAAAAATTCATCTCCGGAGCGCTTTCCACAGTTATGCGGTCGCCAAAATCAGCAAACGCAAAGACGCTTTCCAGCAGGTGGTAGCCATCGTCCCGGCGGCCGATGATGTGCAAAAACAGGTTAACCTTGGCGGGCGCCAGGACGGTGATCGCCCGGATCTCCTTAACCGCCGGCCGGGAGCCAGGTCCGGACATTATTTCCTGGCCTCCAGCGCCTCAGCCAACACCAGCCCGTATTCAATCTTGGCGGCAATCTTGCCGGCCTGGTCCGGGGCCGGGTTTAATCCCAGGGCGTGCTGCCACTGGAACCGGGCTTCGCGTTCGCGCCCAACCTTCCAGTAAGCGTCCCCCAGATGGTCATTCAGGGTCGGGTCGCCGGGTTCAAGGGTGACCGCCTTTTCCAGCGTCTTCGCCGCCGCTTGATAATCCCCCATCAGGTATTGGGCCCATCCCAGGCTGTCGACAATAAATCCGTTGTTGGGGCGTTGGGCGGCCGCCCGTTCGATCATCTCACGCCCCTCGATCAGGTTTATGCCCTGGTCGATCCAGGAATAGCCGAGATAATTCAAAACATCCGGCTCGTTGGGACGGAACTCCAGGGTTTTGAGGAAATCCGCTTCGGCCTCTGGCCACCGGCCCAGCCGCTCGTAGGCGATCCCCCGGGCAAACAGCACAAACCAGTCCTCAATCGCCAGTTCCCCTTTCAAGTCGATTGCCCGCTGATAGTATTTCAGGGCGCCTTCAAAATCTTCCCGGTTGCGGTAAAGGTCGCCGAGCGTGGCCAGCGCGTCTTCACTTTCAGGGTTCTGCTCGAGATGAGCGGTTATCACCGCAATCGCCTGCTCCCATTTATCATAGCTGCTCAAAACCAGCGCCTTGCGCAGGATCGCTTCCTCTCCGTAGGGACCTTCAGGGTCGACCCGGGAGTAGGCGGCCAGCGCCAGGGAGGGCGTAACCTCATTGGCCATCAGGCCGCCCAGGTAGATGTGGGCCTGATCCAGGGACGGGTCCAGGTAAATGGCAAAACGGGAATAGATGATCGCCGGCGCCGGAGCCCGCTCGCGCCCCACCTGAACCCCGGTCCGCAAAAAGGCCATGGCCAGCGCCTTGGTCGGGTTTTGGGCGATCGAGACCGGCTTTTGCCCGCTTTCCAGCCGCGCCAGGGCATCCGTCAGTTGTTTGTTGCCGGGCAGCAGCGCCAGGAACCTCTGGTAAAGCGCCCGGGCTTCCTCTGACCGCCCCTGGATTTGTAAAAACGCCCCATAGTTCAGAACCGGCCGCAGCGAGGAAATTTCATCACGGGCAACCTGACGGGCGTAAGAAGCCCCGGCTTCCGCGGTACGTCCGGCATAGTCCAGGATCAGCGCCCGGTGTTCGTCATAGAAAGTTGCAAACGGCTTATACCCGGTCAATGCCTCAAGTTCTTCCAGGGCGCCATCGGCGTCACCCTCTTGGGCTTTGATCCAGGCCTTCATCAAGGGGCTCATCAAATTATCAAAACCAAACCCCCTGACCTGGCTGAGATATTTGTCCATGTCTCCGGCGCGGCCCGATTTGAAGGCTTCCACCGCCAGCAGCATGGCGGCCGGGGTATTGGCCGGGTTGACCCGGTATAATTCCCGGCCAACCTTAAACGCGCGGCGATAATCGCCGACATAAAGAAAATAGGAAAAAGCCTCCTCCATCAGGCGCAGGTTTCCGGGCTCTTCCTTTAAGACCTTCAGGTAAGATCTGGTGGCGATTTGCTGGTCGCCGCGGGCGCTGGCGTACACTGCAAACAGGTAATTGGAAAAGACACTTTCCCGGCCCGGATCGATGGCCGGCTTTGTGGCACAGCCGGCCAGCAGCAGGAACGGCAGAACCAGAAGCCTGAGGATCGGGAATTTGGATGCCAGGGAGTTCATTGCACCGTACCCGTTACATATTGGGATAGTTGGGGCCGCCGCCCCCTTCGGGCACGACCCAGTTGATGTTCTGCGTCATGTCCTTGATGTCACAGATTTTGCAGTGGACGCAGTTCTGGGCATTGATCTGCAGCCGCGGCCCTTTGTCTCCTTCCTCGACAATCTCATAAACCCCGGCCGGGCAATAAAGCTGTTCGGGGGCGGCATAGTCCTTCAGGTTAACCTCGATCGCCACGCCCGGGTCCTTCAGCTGCAAATGGCAGGGCTGGTCTTGCTCATGATTGGTGTTGGAGATAAACACCGAGGACAGCCGGTCGAAAGTAATCACCCCGTCGGGCTTGGGATAGTTGACCGGGGAACACTCCGCGGCCTTTTTGGTGGCCAGGTGGTCGAAGTGGTTGGTAAAGGGCCAGGGAACCAA
>JADFJJ010000096.1 GCA_022566215.1 Pseudomonadota bacterium
AAGCCCCTTCTTCGGGTTCGATGTATAAAGCGATCCAGACCGGCCGTCCCGGGGCGATCGTTTCGACCTCGGCAACCGCCCTTCCCTGCTCCCCCGCCAAGGCTTGACCGGTGAGGACGCCGGGACTAAGAAAAAACCCCGCAAGAAGGGTAAATAAGGCCAGTGCTACGGTCTTCAAATTCATCCACGGCCTATAGCACGGGGGGCGCACAAATTCCCATCAAGAATATGCGAGATTTGTTATTTTTTACCCCCTCACCTATATCCTCTCCCCCAGCGGGAGAGGACTTAAGTTATTGTCGTATCCGTAGAGACTCATCTTTCTCTGTCATGCCCGATTCAGTCGGGCATCCGGATAACAGATGCCGGATATCAGTGTGCAGTTGTCAGTTATTGGAAAAGGTCAG
This sequence comes from Pseudomonadota bacterium, assembly GCA_022566215.1. Lineage (GTDB taxonomy): Bacteria > Pseudomonadota > Alphaproteobacteria > Sphingomonadales > SMXR01 > SMXR01. The sequence continues at coordinate 408 of JADFJJ010000096.1, forward strand.
ATATTTCATGTTTGACTGATAACTGTGGCCTGTCATCTGAAATCTGACAACTGGATACCCGCTCGGGGGCGGGTATGACATTTTATAATTCACCCTCACCCTACCCTCTCCCATTCCGCCGTCGCTAAAGCTATGGCGGACGCCGCAAGGGAGAGGGGTTTTGATTTGGGACCTTCCCCAACTTCCTCTCCCCTGGTGGGAGAGGATTGAGGTGAGGGGGTGACAGATAAAAAAAGCCGTCCTTTTATAAATTCCATTCAGACGCCATGATGGCTTACGCGCGACGACGCGCGACGGCCCTTGGCCTTGCCTCGGTGACAGGAAGTCCCCTCGGAAATTCATTAAAGTCTCCAGGCGCACAAGCGTGCGCCCGGCGACCGTTCGCCGCCCTTAGCTAGAGCGATAGCCGGAGGCTATCTTGCGTGAGCGAGCTTAAATGAGGCGGCTTTTCCGTTGGCTTCGAATTCTTTTAACGTTTCGAGAACTGGAATGAACGCCGGGCCTTGCGGCGGCCGTATTTCTTGCGCTCGACCACGCGGCTGTCACGGGTCAGGAAGCCAGCCTTTTTCAGCACCCCGCGCAGATCCGGCTCATAAAGGTTGAGCGCTTTGGAGATGCCGTGCTTGACCGCCCCCGCCTGGCCCGAAAGGCCGCCGCCCTTAACGGTGGCGTTCACATCGAACTGGCCTTCGCGGTCGGTCACCTGGAACGGCTGGTTGACAATCAGGCGCAGCACCGGCCGGGCGAAATAGGTTTCCTGGTCGCGGCCGTTGACCGTGATCTTGCCGGCGCCCGGCTTGATCCACACCCGGGCGACCGCGTCCTTGCGCTTGCCGGTGGCGTACGATCTGCCCAGCGCATCGATCTTGGGTTCGACCGGGGCAACGGCTTCCACTTCGGCGGCGGGCGGCGCCTCGGTCCCTTCAGCGCTTTTTTCCGCCGGGGTCTCGGTCTTGGCCTCCTTGAGGGCCTCTTTCAGGTCCTCGAGACCTTTTTTCTTTTCAGCCATGACTAGCGTACCTTTTTGTTCTTGGGGTTTTGCGCGCCAATATCCAGCACTTGCGGTTTTTGTCCTTCGTGGGGGTGAGCCGGCCCGGCATAGACCTTCAGGTTGCGAAACTGCTGGCGGCCCAGCGGCCCTTTCGGGATCATCCGCTGGATGGCCTTTTCAACCACCCGTTCGGGGAATTTGCTCTCCAGCACCATCCTGACTGTGCGGCTTTTGATGCCGCCCGGATAGCCGGTGTGGCGGTAGTAAATCTTGTCTTCGAATTTCTTGCCGGTCAGCGCCACTTTTTCGGCGTTGATGACAATTACGTTGTCGCCGCAATCCAGGTGCGGGGTGTAGATCGGCTTGTGCTTGCCAAGCAGGATCTTGGCGATCTCGGCAGCCATCCGCCCCAGCACCAAGCCCTCGGCGTCGACCAGAAACCACTTTTTCACGATCTCGTCCGGTTTGGCTGAATAGGTTTTCATCTCTCACCAATCCTTCATATTTATTAAACTCTTGGCCGCCATAAGGAAGCGAGGCTGTTTATAGCGCCACCTGTGCATAAGTCAACCATAAATATTGCCGGTAATTTATAAAATATCGTTATTTTTCAATGGGTTAGGGATATGGTATTATAATACCTCTCTTTTCCCTCACGCAAGATAGCCTGCGGCTATCGCTCCGGGAGGGCGGCGAACGGTCGCCGGGCGCACGTTTGTGCGCCTGAAAGTTTTCACGAATTTCCGAGGCGAATACATTTCGCCGAGGCACGGCCAAGGACCGTCGCACGTCGTCGCGCGTAAGCCATCATGGCGTTTGAATG
>JADFJJ010000097.1 GCA_022566215.1 Pseudomonadota bacterium
AGTTTGGCGCCGTCCCTGTCGATCTTCAGGTGGCAGACCAAAACCGCCCGGTCCTTGCCCCGGACCAGCGAACAGAGGTCGGCCGACAGCGCCTCGGGCAGCATCGCCACCACCCGGTCCGGGAAATAGCAGGAATTGCCGCGCATCTCCGCTTCCTGGTCGAGCGGGGAGCCGGGCCGGACATAATGGGCGACATCGGCGATCGCCACGCTGACCCGCCACCCGCCGGGGTTTCCCGGGTCCTGATCGGGAACCGCCAGCACTGCGTCATCGTGATCCCGGGCATCCGCCGGGTCGATGGTGATGAACGGCAGTTTCCGCAAATCGACCCGGCTTTTCAGGGCCGGGGGCTTTACCCTTTCAGCTTCCGCGAGGACTTCAGCCGGGAATTTATAGGGAATGTCATGGTGGTGGATGGCGATCAGGCTGATCGATTTTGGCTGGCTCAAATCACCGAGGTTTTCCAGCACTCTTGCCAGCGGCCGGAAGGTCCGTCCGCCCCGTTCAGAAGCCTCGGCCAGCACCAGCGAGTTGTCGCTGATATCCCGGGCGGTTTCCCTGTCCACCGCGAAAACCTTGCGGGTTTTCTTGTCCGCCGGGACAATCTGGCCGCCCTCCGCGGTGTCATGATAGACGCCGATGAAAGTCCGCGGCGCGCCTTTCAGCACTTTGATAATACGCGCGGCGTAATAAAGGCCGTCACGGTCCTGCTCCGGCGCGAGGCGCACCAGCGCCGTCTCCCCCTTGCCCAGCGCCGGGGCCTTGCGGCGCCGCTCCGATAAATATATCCGGGGCGGAGGCCCGGGTTTGTCCCACTTCTGCGGCCGCGCCATCAGGTCGCCGTATTGGTCAACCCCGGTGATCTCGACCACCAGCACATGCGGCAGGGCGCCGGAGGGGCGCAGCGCCTGGCCGGGGTCTTTTGCTATTTTTCCCTCTTCGAGCAGGGTTCTCAGGATTTTCTTGAGGCGTACCCGCCCCTCGCCCTTGATGTGAAAGGCGTCTGCGATATCGCGCTTGGTGACCTTGCCATCGGCGCTTTCAATATATTCGAGAATTTCGCCCTGGGTCGGGAAGCGGGGTTTAGCTTTTTTTGCCATCAGGATTTTTTGGCGCGGCCCTTCCCCGAACCCTTCCGGGCCGCCTTGGCGGCGAGCAGAGCCAGGCCTTGCTCCAGGGTCAGGGTTTCCGGGTCGACTCCCTTGGGAACCGTGGCGTTGACCCGGTTATGGGTAACGTACGGCCCATAGCGCCCGTCCAGCACCTTGACTATCTTGCCGTCCTCCGGGTGGCGGCCGAGCTCCTTCAAAGTGACCGCGCCGCGCCGCGCCCCGGATTTTTTCTCGGCCAGCACCACCACCGCGCGGTTGACGCCGACGCTGAACACCTCTTCGGTGGAGGCCAGCGAGGCGAACGAGCCATCGTGCGCGAGATAGGGGCCGTAGCGGCCGATCGCGGCGGTGATCTCCTTGCCGGTCTCCGGGTGGGCGCCGACGATCCGGGGCAGGGACAGCAGCTTCAGGGCTTTTTCCAGGCCCAGTTCATCCAGCGGAAGATCCTTCGGGATCGAGGCGCGCTTTGGTTTGCCGCTTTTCTCATCCTTTTCGCCAAGCTCGACATAGGGGCCGAAACGCCCACTTTTCAGCTTGACGTCTTTTCCGGTTTTCGGGTCCTGGCCCAGGATTTTTTCATCGTTTTCCGGAGCCGCGCCCCCTGCTTTGCTATTGCTGTTGGTCCCCAGCTGTTTGGTAAAGCGGCATTCGGGGTAATTGGAACAGCCAATGAAAACCCCGTAGCGCCCGGTCTTGAGGCTGAGCCGGCCATCATCGCAGGAAAGGCACTTCCGGGGGTCGACCCCCTGTTCCTCGACATGGAAAATGTGGGCTTCCAGATGCTCGTTCAGTTTATCCAGAACCACCGTGGTGCGGACATTTAAAACCTCGTCGGTGCGGGCCTGAAAGTCTTGCCAGAAAGCCCTGAGCACCTCTTTCCAGTTCAACTGGCCGGCGGAGATTTTATCCAGCTGTTCTTCAAGGTTGGCGGTAAAATCATATTCGACATAGCGGTCGAAGAAACTCTCCAGAAAAGCGGTGACGACAATACCATTATCTTCCGGGACGAACCGTTTCTTTTCCATCCGGACGTAATTGCGCCGCCTCAGGACCGACAGGATCGAGGCGTAGGTGGACGGCCGGCCGATCACCATCGTTTCAAGC
>JADFJJ010000052.1 GCA_022566215.1 Pseudomonadota bacterium
GGCCTAAAAAATCTAGAACAACCAAACCACCACTTCCTCTTAACTCCAAGTTGTCTGAATTACTCTTCCATATTCCTTCCAGATAAATTCTATTCTCAAGTACCTCACTGGAAAGTATATAGGTTATTATTTTATCGGGTTGCATGCCTTCTTTGTTTCCGAGATTTTGCCCCCTTGTTAAAGCAAAAGAATATCCTGCATAAAGCTCAGGAGTTCTGGGGAATCCCAAAAAATTATCGGTTTCTTCGTTGACTTTTAATTTTAGAACCACACCCTTATGAGAATTCGCATAGTGGGACCACATTAGTAAATTTGTAGGATCCTCACTTACGCAAAAAACAGCCACATCTTCAAAATGGCCCCTAATTTCAGAGTGAAATCTTGGAAAACCTTCAAAGATGGCCTCAGAGCCTTCCCTTGATGCTTCCTTAATTTCTTGAAGAGCTTCTTCTATTGGGATCATTCCACTATCAATTAACTTTTTAAGTTTTTTTATAACCTCACTAAACTTAACACCAGTTGGGGAAGCAAAATGAGATCCAATTCCTTCACCCGTTTCAAGAAATTTTTTTGTTCTTAGAAATAAACCTTCAGCTAATTCCTCTTTAGTAAAAGTAGGATGTAAATCAAATTGAACATCAAAAGGGTCATTAAAGGTTTTTGGAGAGGAGAACCGAAAAGAGTTATGAATGATATTTGCCGTTGCCGCCTCAATATCGGTGTATTTATAAAAATAATCTCTATTATGAATTTTCGGCATAAAGACAACTATTTGCATGTTCCCGAACGGTTTACACTTAGCCGTCCATTTTTGTCCGCCAATGACCAATCATAGTAGAACATTTCTCCACCTTGCTTGATGACAATTGAGAATGTTTTGTTAGTTTTTTTATTACGCCAATCAAAAGACCAATTAATCCCATCCCTGGAAAGCTCTCCTGAATATGCAAAATAATCTTCAAAGATTAGCAAGGCATTATTTTTCCCTGTCTGATTGCCAACATTCTTTCGAATGCTGTACATAAATTCCCCAGCACCTGATCCACCGTATTTAGAACAACGAAAGACTACTGGCCATTGTACCTTGGATAACCGATATTTATCCCCAAGCTCTGTTTGCACTTCTAAATAATCTTCATCAGCGGCTTCTACTGAAACAATTATGATGAAAGAAAAAGTAAGGAATATGGAAAATAAATGTTTGGCCTGTTTCATTATAACCCCCAAAATCTTGCGTCGTACAAAACATTTACACGGCAAGATTTACCCGTAAAGGTGAAAAGAAGTAAAGTACAAAAACGTGACTGCTTTTAGGCCAGGGCTTTAGTATAGTGTTCCCCTCTTATGGCTGGGGACAAACATACGGGCTGGCAATTCTGGATCGACCGCGGCGGGACCTTTACCGATATCGTCGGGCGCAGCCCCGATGGAACCCTGGTCAGCCGCAAATACCTGTCCGACAACCCGGCCCAATATAAAGACGCGGCGCTTTTCGGCATCCGCGATATTCTGGGGGATAGGCCGTTCTCCGATATCGGCAGCATCAAGCTGGGCACCACGGTCGCCACCAACGCGCTGCTGGAGCGCACGGGCGCCCGGACCCTGCTGGTGACCACAAAGGGATTTGCCGACGCGCTGCTGATCGGCGACCAGCGCCGCCCGGAACTGTTCGCCCTCAATGTCAAACCGCCAACCAAACTGTTCGAGGCGGTCATCGAAGCAAACGAACGCCACTCCGCCAAGGGTAAGGTCATCACCGCCCTGGATGAAAAAGCCTTAAGGGCGGCGTTACAGCAAGCTTACGACAGCGGCATCCGCTCCGTGGCGATCGCTTTTTTGCATGCCGACCGTTATCCCCGGCACGAACAGCAAGCGGCGGCGCTGGCCCGCAAGGCGGGGTTCCCGCATGTGGTGACCAGCCATGAGACGGCGCCGGTGATGAAGTTTATTCCGCGCGCCAGCACGTGCGTTGCCGACGCTTATCTGTCCCCGATCCTTAAAAGTTATATCGCCGGGGTCGAGGCCGAAGCGGAAGGCGCCCCGCTTTATTTCATGCAGTCCAATGGCGGGTTATCGGAAGCCCATCACTTCCGTGGCAAGGACGCCCTGCTGTCCGGCCCGGCGGGCGGCATTGTCGGCGCGGTCAGGGCGGCCTCATTGGAGGGAAAGAACAAGATTATCAGCTTCGACATGGGCGGCACCTCGACCGACGTCGCCCATTACGACGGCGCTTTCGAGCGCAGCGAAGAGGAGGAGCTGGAAGGCGTCAAGCTGAAAGTGCCGTCCTTGAAAATCCACACCGTGGCGGCCGGCGGCGGGTCGATCTGCAGCTTCGGCCAGGGCCGCCTCAGGGTCGGGCCGGCGAGCGCCGGGGCTAACCCCGGGCCGGCCTGCTATCGCCTTGGCGGGCCGCTGACGGTGACCGACTGCAACCTGATTTTGGGAAAGCTCCAGCCCGGCCTGTTTCCCCAGGTGTTCGGGCCGGATCACAACCAGCCGCTGGAGCGGAAGGCTGCCCGGCTGCGGATCGATGAGGTCCGGAACACCATCAAAAGCGAGACCGGCCAAACGCTGTCCCGCGCGCAAGCGGCGGAAGGCTTTATCCGGGTCGCGGTCGAGCACATGGCCCGCGCGGTCAAGAAAATCTCGGTCCAGAAAGGCCATGACACCACCAAATATGCGCTGGTCTCGTTCGGCGGCGCCGGCGGCCAGCACGCCTGCGCGGTGGCCGATGCGCTGGGCATCGCAACCATTATTATCCATCCCCTGGCGGGTGTTCTGTCAGCGCTCGGGATCGGGCTGAGCGGGCTGATGAAGGTGATGGAAAAAACCGCCGAAGCGGCGCTTGATGAAAAGGGCTTGAAACTGGCGCAAGGGATTCTTGATGATTTGAAAAAAGAGGTCGAGGCCTCGCTGAAACAACAGGGCGCGGACCAAAGTGAAATCTCCAGCCAGGCTTTCCTGAAAATCAAATACCAGGGCAGCGATGCGGCGCTGACCGTGCCTTTTAGCGGTCTCGGGAAAGCCCGGGAGAATTTTGCCGCCGCCCATCAAACCCTGTTCGGGTTTTCCGAGCCGGACAAGGCGATGATCATCCATTCGGCCCAGGTGGTGGCGCAAACCCCCGGTGAGGCATGGACCGAAGCCCGGCAAGAGAAGCAAGGAAATGAAAGCCCCCACTATCATGCCAGGGTCTTTTTCTCAGGCGGCCTCGAAGACACCCCGGTTTATAAAAGGGAGGCGCTGGCCCCGGGCACGGTGATACCGGGCCCGGCGCTGATCGTCGAGGATCACGGAACCAACGTGATCGATCAGGGCTGGCGGGCGGAACTGTCCAGAACCGGCAACCTGGTGCTGAGCCGGGCCGGAAAAAGAACCAGGGCGGCGCTTGATACCGCCAAGCCCGATCCGATCCTGCTGGAGATTTTCAACAACCGCTTCATGACCATCGCCGAGGAAATGGGCGCGGTGCTGGAAAATACCGCGCATTCGGTCAATATAAAAGAACGCCTTGATTTCTCCTGCGCGCTGTTCGACGGCAGCGGCGAGCTGGTCGCCAACGCCCCGCACATGCCGGTCCATCTGGGCAGCATGAGCCAGTCGGTGAAAACCATCGCTCTCGAGAACGCCGGCAACATGAAGCCCGGCGATGTCTTTCTTCTGAACGATCCCTACCACGGCGGCACCCACCTGCCGGACCTCACCGTGGTGCTGCCGGTTTACCTGAAAAAGGACACCCCTTCGCCGGAATTTTATGTCGCCGCGCGCGGCCATCACGCCGATATCGGCGGCATTACCCCGGGCTCGATGCCGCCCAATTCCAGAACAATCGAGCAAGAAGGGGTGCTGTTTACCAACTTCCCGGTCATCAGGGAGGGCCGCTTCCGCGAAGACGCCCTGATGGAACGCCTGACGGCCGCGCGCTGGCCTGCACGCAACCCTTCCCAGAACATCGCCGACATCAAGGCGATGGTCGCCGCTTGCCGCCGGGGAATCACCAGCCTGATGGTGATGTGCGCCGAGTTCGGGTTTGAAGCAGTTTTCCACTACATGGCCTTCATCCAGGACAATGCCGAGGCGGCGGTCCGTGAGGTCATCGACGTGCTGGAGGACGGCGAGGTTTGCTACCCGCTCGATAACGGCCTCGAGGTCAGGCTGGCGATCCGGGTGGATAAAGCCGCGCGCACCGCGGTGATCGATTTCAGCGGAACCAGCGCCCAGGCTAAAAACAATTTCAATGCCCCGAAGGCGGTCACCGTGGCCGCTGTCCTGTACGTCTTCCGGTGTCTGGTCGGCCAGGACATCCCGCTCAACGCCGGGTGCCTGAAGCCGTTGAAATTGATTATCCCGGAAGGGTCGTTCCTGAACCCAGAATACCCGGCCGCGGTGGTGGCCGGCAATGTCGAGACCTCGCAGGCGGTGACCAATGCGCTGCTGCTGGCGCTCGGCAAACTGGCGGCGGCGCAAGGGACCATGAACAACCTGACCTTCGGCAATGACAAATACCAGTATTATGAAACCATCGCCGGCGGCTGCGGGGCCGGGGACGGGTTTGACGGCGCCCATGCCCGCCAGGTGCATATGACCAATTCCAGATTAACCGACCCGGAAGTGCTGGAATGGCGCTTCCCGGTCATGGTCGAGGAATTTTCGATCCGCCCGGGCTCGGGAGGAACCGGCAAATGGCGCGGCGGCAACGGCACAATCCGCAAAATCAGGGTGCTTGAGGATATGGAAATGTCAATCTTATCCTCCCACCGCCAGGTTCCGCCGCCGGGATTGAATGGCGGCGCGCCCGGCCGGTGCGGCGAGAATATTATCATCCGCCAAAATGGGACTAGGCATACCTTAAAAGGTTGCGATCATACTGATTTAAAGGCAGGGGATATTATAGAAATCCGCACCCCCGGTGGTGGCGGATACGGAAAGGAAGCGTCATGACAGGTTTTGACCGGCATCCGGACGGCCCCTACTACGCTGTCATATTCACCACCAAGCGTACCGGCGGCGGGGACCGGGAATATGGCGAGATGGCCGAGGCAATGGCCAGGCTCTCTGAAAAACAGCCCGGATATCTGGGAATTGAATCGGTGCGCGGTGAGGATGGTTTGGGGATTACCGTTTCCTATTGGCGGGACCAGGCTTCCATCAAGGCCTGGAAGGCGCTGGCTGAACACCTGATCGCCCAGAAAAGCGGCCGCGAAAGGTGGTATCAGTGGTATAATCTGAGAATCGCCAAGGTGGAACGGGGATATTCCTTTAAGAAATAACCAGCTTATTTAAACTCGACCTTCCTGACCTCGTAGTATTTTTCGCCAGAGGGGGTATGAACCTCGACATCGTCGCCTTTTTTCTTGCCGATCAGAGCCGCCCCGAGCGGTGAAGAAAAGGAAATTTTTCCACCCTTTACGTCGACCTCGTAGTTACCGACGATCTGGTAGATCTTTTTTTTGTTGTCTTGATCAAGCATGGTCACGGTTGCCCCGAAGGTTACCGTATCGCCGCTCAGCCTGGCCGGATCAATCACCTCGGCCCGGCTCAGGACATCGTCAAGCTCAGCGATGCGCGATTCAATCTGGCCCTGGCGCTCCTTGGCGGCATGGTATTCGGCGTTCTCCGACAGATCGCCGTGACCGCGCGCCTCCTCGATGGCGGCGATAATTTCCGGGCGTTCCTCCACCTTGAGGTGGCGCAATTCGTCCTTGAGGGCGTCATAGCCCCCTTGCAGCATCGGTGATTTGTCCTGTGCCATATCTGCGGCCCCTTTTTTTCAACCACAAAAGTCAAAAAACCGCCCCATGCCGCACCGGCATGATCAAACCCATAATTTTGGGTGGAAGTTTTAAGACGCTATTTAGAATAGGACTGAAGTGTTTTGACTTCAAGCCCTCTTGTGCGTAAAGCGCCGATCGCCTCGACCGCGACCAATGATCCGGAAAGCGTGGTGAAGTAGGGAATTTTCTCCATCAGCGCGGTGCGGCGCAGTTCATAACTATCGGCGATCGACTGTTTGCCTTCGGTGGTGTTGAACATCAAATCGATCTCGCCGTTTTTCATGGCATCGACAATATGCGGGCGCCCCTCCATCACCTTGTTGATGACATTGACATCCAACCCCTTGCCCTTCAGGAAAAAAGCCGTGCCCCGGGTGGCGATGATCGAATAACCCATGATAAGCAATTCCCTGACCGGCTCGACAAACTGCTCCTTGTCCCGGTCCTTGAGCGAGACGAACACCTGGCCCTTCTCAGGAAATTCGTTCGAGGCGGCGATCTGCGCCTTGGCGAAGGCCATCTCGAAGGTGGTGTCGATACCCATCACCTCGCCGGTCGATTTCATTTCCGGGCCCAACAGAATATCGACGCCGGGGAAGCGCGCGAACGGGAACACCGGCACCTTGACGGCGATGTGGCTGTTGCCCTTGGGCTTGAGATCAAAGTCTTTCAGCTTTTCCCCAACCATCAGCCGGGCGGCGATTTTCGCCACCTGCCTGCCGGTCGCCTTGGCGACAAAGGGCACCGTGCGGCTGGCCCTCGGGTTGACCTCGATCAGGTAGATCACATCGCCCTTGATCGCGAACTGGACGTTCATCAGCCCAACCACATTCAGCGCCAGCGCCAGTTCCCCGGTCTGGCGCTCCAGCTCTTTGAGGATTTTTTTGGAAAGCGAATGGGGCGGCAGCGAACAGGCGCTATCGCCGGAATGGATGCCCGCTTCCTCGATATGCTGCATAATGCCGGCGACGAAAACGTCGCTGCCGTCACATAGCGCATCGACATCCACCTCGATCGCGTCCTTCAGATAGCTGTCGATCAAAACCGGGCTGTCGCCCGAAACCTGAACCGCTTCCCGGATATATTTATCAAGCCCTTCCAGGTCGTGGACGATTTCCATGGCCCGGCCGCCGAGCACGTAAGAAGGCCGGATCAGCACCGGGAAACCTATCTCCTCCGCCACCTTCCGGGCCTCGGCGTGGTTGCGGGCGATGCCGTTTTCGGGCTGTTTCAGTTTCAGCTTTTTCACCAGCTTCTGGAACCGCTCGCGGTCTTCGGCCAAATCGATAGCATCGGGTGAGGTGCCAAGGATCGGGATACCGGCGGCTTCCAGAGCGCTGGCCAGTTTCAGGGGTGTCTGGCCGCCGAACTGGACAATCACCCCCTTAACAGTTCCTTTTTGCTGCTCGGCGCGGATCAACTCGATCACGTCCTCCGGGGTCAGCGGCTCGAAATAAAGCCGGTCGGAGGTGTCGTAATCGGTCGAGACCGTCTCCGGGTTGCAGTTGACCATGATGGTCTCAAAGCCGGCCTCGCTGAGCGCAAAGGCGGCATGGCAGCAGCAGTAATCAAACTCGATCCCCTGGCCGATGCGGTTGGGCCCGCCGCCGAGAATAATGATCTTTTCACGTTCCTCGGGCTGGCTTTCGCTTTCCAGATACTCACCCTTTTGTTCCGCGAAGTGAGAGGACGTTTCATAGGTCGAATACATGTAAGGGGTGCGCGCTTCAAACTCGCCGGCGCAGGTATCGATGCGCTTGAAGACCGGATGCAGGCCGATTTTCCAGCGCTGTTCCCGGATCTCCCGGGGTTTCTTGCCCGACAGTTCCGCCAGCCGCCGGTCGGAAAACCCCAGCTGTTTCAGCGCCAGCAGACCGTCATAATCCGCCGGCAGACCCTCTTTTATGATCCCCTGCTCGGCATCTGTGATGGTCTTGATGTGGCGGATAAACCAGGGATCGTATTTGGTGCGCCGGGCAATATCATCAACCTCCAGACCCGCGCGCAGGGCTTCCGCGATGATCAGGATGCGGTCCGGGACGGGACGCGCCAGCTGTGCTTTTAGCGCTGATAAATCTTCCGTTCCGGGTTGATAGCCTTCAATCTTGACGTGGTTTAGACCGGTCAGGCCGGTTTCCATCGAGCGCAGCGCTTTTTGCAGGCTTTCCGGGAACGAGCGGCCGATTGCCATCACCTCGCCCACCGATTTCATCGAAGTGGTGAGGATCGGCTCGGTGCCGGGGAATTTTTCAAAAGTAAAGCGCGGGATTTTGGTGACGATATAATCGATGGTCGGCTCGAACGAGGCCGGCGTGACCCCGGTGATGTCGTTATCCAGCTCATCGAGGGTATAGCCGACCGCCAGCTTGGCGGCGATCTTGGCGATTGGAAAACCGGTCGCTTTCGAGGCCAGCGCCGAGGAACGGGAAACCCTGGGGTTCATTTCGATCACCACCATGCGGCCATCTTCCGGGTTGACCGCGAACTGGACATTGGAGCCGCCGGTCTCGACCCCGATCTCGCGCAGCACCGCGATCGAGGCATTGCGCATGATCTGGTATTCCTTGTCGGTCAGCGTCAGCGCCGGCACCACCGTGATCGAATCGCCGGTGTGGATGCCCATCGGATCGACGTTTTCGATCGAGCAAATGATGATGCAGTTGTCGGCCGCATCGCGCACCACCTCCATCTCAAATTCTTTCCAGCCCAGAACCGATTCCTCGACCAGCACCTCAGAGACCGGCGAAGCATCGAGCCCGCCGAGGATAATTTCCTCAAATTCATCGCGGTTATAGGCAATCCCGCCGCCGGTGCCGCCGAGCGTATAAGAGGGGCGGATGATCGCCGGCAGGCCGACCTTCTTCAGCGCCGCAAAGGCCTGTTCCAGGGTATGGCACATATGGCTTTTGGGGCATTCGAGGCCAATTTTTTCCATCGCTTTGCGGAACAGCTCGCGGTCCTCGGCCTTGTCGATCGCCGCCTTGCTGGCGCCGATCAGCTCAACCCCGTATTTGTCAAGAACCCCGGCGTGGGCCAGCGACAATGCGGTATTTAATCCGGTCTGCCCGCCCATGGTCGGCAGCAGCGCATCGGGCCGTTCCTTGGCGATGATTTTTTCCACCGCCTCCGGGGTCACCGGCTCGATGTAGGTGGCGTCCGCCATTTCCGGGTCGGTCATGATGGTGGCCGGGTTGGAATTGACCAGGATCACCCGGTAGCCCTCTTCACGCAGGGCCTTGCAGGCCTGGGTTCCGGAATAGTCGAACTCGCACCCCTGGCCGATGATGATCGGCCCGGCGCCGATGATCAGGATGCTCTTTATGTCGGTGCGCTTGGGCATTTATTTAATCCACCCCCTCACCTTAATCCTCTCCCTCGGAGGGGAGAGGAGACGCTGTGGAAAGGCCTGTACTTAATCCCCCCTCCCTTGCTGGGGGAGGAGACGCTGTTGAAGAGCGCGCCTCTAATCCCCTCTCCCTTGATGGGAGAGGGTTAGGGTGAGGGTGAAAAAATGTGTTTGGCAAAGTCATTTACCCCCTTCGATCATGGCGGCGAATTCTTCGAACAGGTAATGGCTGTCCTGGGGGCCGGGCGAGGCTTCGGGGTGGTACTGGACCGAGTAAATCGGCTTGCCCTTGACCTTTAATCCGCACACCGTTTTGTCGAACAGCGAGATATGGGTAACCTCGACACCCTCCGGAATACCTTCCGATGAAACTGTAAAGCCGTGGTTCATCGAGGTGATCTCGACCTTGCCGGTGCGCAGATCCTTGACCGGATGGTTTGCCCCGCGGTGGCCCTGGTGCATCTTCTCGGTCCTCGCCCCGAGCGCCAGCGCCAGCAGCTGGTGACCGAGGCAAATGCCGAAGATCGGGATGCCGCTGGCGATCAGTTTCTTCAGTTCAGGGATGGCATACTCGCCGGTCGCCGCCGGATCGCCGGGGCCGTTTGATAAGAAAATGCCATCGGGTTTTTTTTCCATGATCTCCCCGGCGGTCGCCGTGCACGGCACCACCGTCACTTTCGCCCCCACCGAGGCCAGGCAGCGGAGGATGTTGCGCTTGATGCCGTAATCGACCGCGACCACATGAAAGCGCGGTTTGGTTTGTTTCCCGTACCCCTTTCCGAGCACCCAGCGGGTGGCGTCCCAGCGATAGCTCTGGCGGCAGGTGACCTCCCGGGCCAGGTCCATCCCTTCCAGCCCGGGCCAATCACGCGCCCTCTTTAACAGCGCCGGGATGTCGAACTTGCCCGCCTGGTTATGCGCCACCACCCCGTTTGGGGCGCCTTCCAGGCGGATATGGCGGGTTAGGCGCCGGGTATCGACGCCCGAAATCCCGACCAGATTCATCGAGGCGGCCCAGTCACCGAGGGTTTTTTCAGCCCGGAAGCTGG
>JADFJJ010000098.1 GCA_022566215.1 Pseudomonadota bacterium
AAAGAGATATCAAACTGCACGGCTGGGCGATCGAGGCCCGCATCTACGCCGAGGATCCGTATCGGGGCTTCCTGCCCTCGATCGGGCGGCTTTCACGTTATGTGATCCCGAAGGGCGAGGGCATCCGGGTCGACGACGGGGTTTATGAGGGCTCGGAAATCTCGCTTTACTACGACCCGCTGGTCGCCAAGCTGATCACATCTGCGGGGACGCGCCTTGCGGCGATCGATAAAATGCGCCGCGCGCTCGATTACTATTATATCCGCGGGATTAGCCATAACGTCAATTTCCTGGCCGCGGTGATGCTCAATGAGCGCTTCCGCAAGGGTGACATTTCCACCGACTTTATCGCCGAAGAATACCCGGACGGCTTCGAGGGCGCGCCAATTACAGACCAGGTTCAGGACACAATGATTGTTGCCGCGGCCTATGCCCACGCGGTTGCGGAAGAATGCCGGAGTTTTCAGGACGGCGGGTCTATTTCCTGTCTGGACCAGCCGCGGCTGGTGCAATTGGGCGGTCGGGATATCCCGGTCACGGTCAGCCTGGCGGCGGGCGGTGGTGAGGTGAAAATAAAGAACAAAACCTTTGCCATCAAAAGCACCTGGCGGCCGGGCATGCCGGTCTTTACCGGGACCATCGGCAAGCAAGAGGTGGCGATCGAGCTGGACCGCCTGACGCTCGGCTATCGGTTGACCACCTCAGGGGTGGTGCGCGAGGTGCTGGTGCTGACTCCCAGCCAGGCGAAATATTTCCACAAAATGCCCGAGGAGGAACAAGCGGACACCTCGAAGCTTTTGCTGTGCCCGATGCCGGGACTGGTGGTCAGCATCGCGGTTCATGAGGGCGATCAGGTCGAGGCCGGGCAGACCCTGGCGGTGGTCGAGGCGATGAAAATGGAGAACAACCTCAAGGCCGAGCGTGACGGGGTGATCAAAAAAATCCATGTCGCTGAAGGCGATTCTCTGGCGGTCGATACCATCATTCTGGAGTTTGAATAGATTCCCCTATAGAATAGCTTTTCTTTAGGAGGGTTCCATGTCACAGGCCAAAGCCGTAAAGGTGCGCATATCGGGCCAGGTCCAGGGGGTTTTTTTCCGCGTCTGGACCAAGGAAGAGGCCGATCAACTGGGGGTCATGGGGTGGGTCCGGAACCGCCTCGACGGTGAGGTCGAGGGGCTGTTCGTGGGCTCTGATGAGGCGGTTGAGGCCCTGATCGCGGTCTGCCGGGAAGGCCCGCCGGGCGCGCTGGTTGCCGAGGTCCGGGTCGAGGACGCCACCGGCATCACTCCAGCCGGTTTCATGATCAAACCGACCGTTTGAAAATCTCCCCAAAGGTTTTTTTCAACACTTTATCCACTTCTTCCAGCGAAGCCTTGATGCCAAGGTCATGAAGCGAGGTGACGCCAAACTCCTCAATGCCGCACGGGACAATGCCGGAATAATGCTCGAGGTTGGGGTTCACGTTGATGCTGATGCCGTGGTAGGTGATCCACTTCCTGACCCGCACTCCGATCGCGGCGATCTTCTGCTCCCGGCCGTCGGGGCGCGCCACCCACACGCCGATCCGGCCGGAGCGCCGCTCGCCGGCCACCCCAAACGCGCCGAGGGTCTGGATCATCCACTCCTCCAGCCGCCAGACGTGTTTCCTGACATCCTGGCCGCGGCCCCTTAAGTCGAGCATCACATATCCGACCCGCTGCCCCGGGCCGTGGTAGGTATATTCCCCGCCGCGGCCGGTCTGGTGGACCGGAAAGCGGGCCTCCTTAAGGCCGGTCGAACTGGCGCTGGTTCCGGCGGTATAAAGCGGCGGGTGCTCGAGCAGCCAGACCAGCTCAGGGGCGCTTCCGGCATGGAGGGCGGCGACATGCCGCTCCATAAAAGCGACCGCGCGCTGATAGTCCTCGGGACTTTGGCTCAGTTTCCATTCAAGGGTTTTCATCCCGCCTCAATAGCACATTCCGGGCTTGAACCCAGCCCCCTAAACTGCTAGGTCATGCCAGCCAATTCCCTGCGGCCGTGGCGGAACTGGTAGACGCGCAGCGTTGAGGTCGCTGTGGGATAATATCCCGTGGAAGTTCGAGTCTTCTCGGCCGCACCAGCCTTCGCCCTGCGGGCTTCGGGTGGCTTACGCCAGTAAGCCAA
>JADFJJ010000099.1 GCA_022566215.1 Pseudomonadota bacterium
GGGACGGGCCATCGCTCTGGCGGAGCTTGATAAAGCTGAAAAATTTATCCTAGCGGCCGTCGAGAAACATCTGCAGCTGGCTGTGCTGGTCGAGCGGCCCGAGCGCTGCGACCGGGGTGGTGCCGCGGCCCTTTTTGCCGAGGCTTTCGGCCCACAGCTGGACAAACCATTTGGTCAGCATCTGGAGGCTGTTCACGTAGGGCATCATGACGTGGATAAAGCAATTGCCATAACGCTCGGCCGAGGCGGAGAAGAGCGCGCCCTTCACCGCCGGGATACTGTCCAGGGCTTCCTCCGCCAAAGCCTGGTCGAGAACCGCCCTGGCGCCGGCCAGGGTTTGCCGGGTATCGACCCCGCCGACCAGCGCCGGCAGCAGGCCAACGCTGGAGAACACCGAAAAGCGTCCGGTCAGGTCTGGGTCATGGTCCAGCACCGGGATTGACCACTCCTTGGCGATGCTGCGAAGCGGATTGTCACCCGGTTGGGTGATAAAAGTGAAGTGTTCCCTTAAGGCGCCTTCGCCTAAAATCCGGCTCATGTTCTCCAGGGCGATCAGGCTCTGGGCGATCACTTCCATGGTATAGCCGGATTTTGAAATCACCAGAAAATGAGTGGCAGCCGGGTCCATTGTCTTCAATGCCGCCTCGGTGATCTCGGGCGCCAGGTTGTCGATAAATGTTATTTTGACCGCGCCTCCGGCGGGGGCCAGCGATAAAAGGGTCTGGGCGCCGAGGCTCGACCCGCCGGTGCCGAAGACAATCAGTTGTTTTGTCTTACCAGCAATCCGCCCGGCCTCCTTGACCAGTTGATCAGGTTTTCCGGGTTTCAGGAACTGTC
Organism: Pseudomonadota bacterium; assembly: GCA_022566215.1. Classification (GTDB taxonomy): domain Bacteria; phylum Pseudomonadota; class Alphaproteobacteria; order Sphingomonadales; family SMXR01; genus SMXR01. The sequence goes on from JADFJJ010000099.1 coordinate 838, forward strand.
CAAAAACAGCATTCAGCTTGGGGTCTTTAGCTTTCTTTATGTCCCGAAGGACGCTCCCGGCCTTTTCCATCAGGCTGCCGGGGGCAGCCGCATCGCCGCCGCCGCCGGGCGGCGAGAGGTGAAATTCCTGGCTGTAGGGGACCCTGGTCATGCGGCGGCCCCCTTGACAGCTTGTTTGGGGGCGGTCTCGATGCCCGCCTTATCCAGCCAGTCCTGCATATGCTGTTTGACCTCTTCCAGATGTTCAGCGCTGCCGGCTTCACAGCGGGCGACCAGCACCGCCTGGGTATTGGAGGCGCGCAGCAGCCACCAGCCGCCCATGACGGTGACCCGGACCCCATCAATATCGTTAACTTCAAGGTTGCTTTCGGCAAGCAGCTTTTTCAGGCGTTCGACAGCGGCGAACTTTTCCTCCTCGGGGCAGGGGAAGCGGATCTCCGGGGTGTTGAAGGTCTCCGGCTGCTGATCGAGCCAGTCTTTCAGCGAGACCTCCCCCTGGACCAGCGCGCCGAGAACCCGAAGCGAAGCAAAAATGGCGTCGTCAAAACCATAATAGCGGTCAGCGATAAAAATATGGCCGCTCATTTCCCCGGCCAGCAGGGCTCCGGTCTCAACCATTTTTTTCTTGATCAGCGAGTGGCCGGTGCGCCACATCAGCGGGACGCCGCCCTCGGCCTTGATTTTTTTGAACAGGTTGTCGCTGGATTTGACATCGGCGATGATGGTCGCCCCGGGATTGTCCTTGAGGACGCTTTCCGCCAGCAGCGCCAGGATCTGGTCGCCCCAGACGATCCGCCCGCGCTCGTCGATCGCCCCGACCCGGTCGCCGTCCCCGTCAAAGGAAAAGCCGATGTCGAGGCCATGTTTTTTAACGGTTTGCTGCAATTGCTCCAGCGCCTCGGGCACGGCCGGGTCGGGAACGTGGGCCGGGAAGGCGCCGTCGACGGTCTCATTAAGCAAAATGTGTTCACCCGGCAGGCGCTTGACCAGATCGCAAATTACCGGGCCGGCGGCCCCGTTGGCGGGGTCCCAGGCAATGCGAAGGTTGCACCCATCCGGAACAATTTCATGAAACCCTTTGAGCAGCCGCTCTACATAATCATCCTGGATTTCCATGGATGTTATTTTGCCGGCGCCGCTCACAAAATCCCCGGCCCGGGCCGCCTCGCCAAGCATCTGGATGTCCCGGCCGAAAAAAGATTGCTGGCCGAGGACCAGTTTAAAGCCGTTATATTCGGGCGGATTGTGCGAACCGGTGACCACAATACCGCCGCCGGCGGTCAGGTGGTGGACCGCGAAATAAAG
>JADFJJ010000053.1 GCA_022566215.1 Pseudomonadota bacterium
CATGAATCCCGAGTGGCGAAATCTTGTGGTTGGCGTAAAAAGTGGTGCAACGCTCAATCAAAATTCTTCCGAAGTCATTAACACGGTTGCCCATTGGCATCAGGCACAAAGGAATCTTTCGCTTCTTCTGTCTAAAATGCTTGTTCGCCCGGTCGGGGTCAAACTGGGGTTGAAATACAAAAAAGACCCTGCGGAACGCCTCAGGGATGATTGCAAAGTGCTGGCAAAAGATTATCGTCTGATCAGTGTACTTGAGATTCCAGATACTGCGTCTCCCCTCTCCGTTTGGGTGGATATCGAGCGAAGAACCATTGCATGTTCAATGCGCTTGGAGGCCCCTAAGGATAAATCAACAACCAAGGGCCGGGTAAACTGGCTTTTAAGGCAACTTCCGAGAGAAAACATGGAGGAAATTTTTATTAAGGCAATTTTGCCTACTTCAGGGGTAAATCCATTTAAACCACTTGCGGAGGTCAGAGAGGACCCGGACATTTTGGGGCACAAAAGAAAATATGACATTATGCCAAATTGGTTTGAAGTCATTCTGGTCAGGGATTTGGCCGGAAAATTTTCGGGACCAAAAACATTTGTCGATGAACTGAACAAAGTTGTTCCGGAATTTTATGGTCGTATTGGTGAAAACCTGAAAGCCTGGCAACCAAAACCCCCACAGATTAAGGAGGAAGAAAAAGAATAGCCTACTCCGCCGCCTGGCCCTGAAGCCGCATATCAGCGGGAACAGTCCCTCTGATCCAGCCGCCGCCAAGAGTGCGGGCATTGGCATAGCACACAGCCGCCGCCGAAGGCCAGCGCCTCTCCTTGTGGGGCTTTTCTCTTTACGCTATAAAGTCGTATTGCTTATATCTTTTAAGCCAAAAAGTTACGGGAGGGGACTATGAAATCTTTCATTACAGCTGCGATCGCGGCGGGCTTGCTGAGTGCGGCCAGCTCACCGGACGAAACCGCCCTGCCGGAAGACTGGGTCGGGAGCGGCCAGCCGGCGGCGGTGGCGGAAACCGCGTGTGCGCCTTCGATTAATGCATTTATCCAGGCGCTCGGCGGGGACCCGAAATACGCCCAGATCCTGGGCGCCATCAACGGCGGTTTCATGACCCCGCCCCCGGGCTACAACATTTCCCCCAATCCCTGGGCATCGGCAACCTACCCGGAACTGGTCAATAAAATTTCCGGCACCTTCAGCGCATGGTGCGAATTTTTGCCGCAAATCTCCGGCGACCAGGACGACGGCCTTAAATATATCCAGCAGTTCGCCTGGTTTTACTACCAAAACCCGGCCGGGCAAATGTTTGTCCAGGGGACAGATCCGCTGACCGGTGCGCCCGATGCGCTGATGAGCAATTTTCTCGAGGCGTTTACGGTCGAACGCGGCGCTTATATGGATACCCTGGCCTCAACCCGTTACGTGGCCCAGTGGGTCGACGATCCGCGCATCGAGATCGAGGATTACCAGCTCCGGCAGCCCTCCGATTACGGCACCTGGAACCTGTTTTTCGCCCGCAACATCACCATCGATACCGCCCGCCAGACCATCCCCTCACGCCCGGTGACCATGCCGGGGCGCAATTATGTGGTGGTCTCGCCGACCGATTGCATCATGAACCCGCTGGTTCAGGTGCTGAAAGAGCAGTCCACCGGCAGCAGCGTACGGAGCGTCATCAACAACCCGCTCGAGGCCGATACCGTGATCGATGTCAAGAACTACCCGATCAGCCTCGACCGGCTGCTCGGCAATGCCCCGGCGGCCCTGAAACAAACCTTTATCGGCGGCTCCGGCCTGGCGTGCGTTTTGATGCCCAACACCTATCATCACTTCCATTCCCCGGTCGATGGCGAGATTATCTATACAGAAATTATCGAAGTCGGGACTAATGGGGTTTTGGGCACCTATGGCTATTATGACTTTCCCAACTGGGCGCCGATGAGTGGCGATGTCGGCCGCCCGGGCACCGATTTCAGCCAGTTTGAGGTATTCCAGCGGGGGGTGATTATCATCCGGGTGGAATACGACGGCATCAATGGCCAAACCATTACCGGTTATGTCGCCTCGATCCCGGTCGGCCTGGATACCATCGGCTCGGTGGTGTTCGACCCCGCCACCAAGACCGGAGCGGTGGTCAAAAAGGGCTATACCCGGCTCGGCAATTTCCTGTACGGCGGGTCGCTCAATATTCTGTTGTTCTCAAAGGGAATTTCGAGCGGAGTGGTGCAGACCCGCCTCGGCAACCAGATCACCCTGCTGAATGCCGGCACACCCCCCGGGGATACGGAATAGGCCGGGTTATTCCGCCGCGCTCTCGACCAGCCGCACATCAGCCGGGACCGTCCCCCTGATCCAGCCGCCGCCCAGCATCTTTGTGCCGTCGTAGCAGACCGCCGCCTGGCCGGGGGAGACGCCGGGCTCGGGCGCATCGAAGATAATTCTGGCGGCGCTCCCCTGCCCCTTATAAATCATTGCCCCGACCGGCGGCTGGGTCGAGCGGATCTTGACCTGGATGGCCAAGCCGCCTTCCGGGATACCGGCACCGAGCCAGTTCAGCTCGGCAACCTCGAGCGCGGCGGTCAGCAGCGCTTCTCTCGGGCCGACAATCACCTGGCGTTCCGCGGGCCGAAGCTTGATCACATACAAGGGCTCGACCGTGCCGCCGACGCCGATCCCGCGTCTTTGGCCGATGGTGTAGTGGATGATGCCTTTATGGGTTCCCAAAACCCGGCCATCGATATGAATGATCTCACCGGGCTCGGCCGCGCCCGGGCGGAGGCGTTCGATTACGCTGGCATAGTTGCCCTCCGGCACAAAGCAGATGTCCTGGCTGTCGGGCTTGTCGGCGACAATCAGACCGTAGCGCCGGGCCAGCGCTCTGACTTCGGTCTTCGGCATATTCCCCAGCGGAAACCTTAAATACTCAAGCTGCTCATCGGTGGTGGCGAACAAAAAATAGCTCTGGTCGCGGTTGGTATCGACCGCGCTATGCAGCTCGACACCTGCCTCCCCCTCGACGCGCCTGATATAATGCCCGGTCGCCAGGCAGTCGGCGCCGAGATCCTTGGCCGCCTTGACCAGATCGCGGAACTTGACGGTCTGGTTGCACTTGACGCACGGGATCGGCGTTTCGCCCCGGATATAGCTGTCGGCGAAATCTTCCATCACCTCGTCGCGGAAACGGTTTTCGTAATTCAGCACGTAATGGGGAATGTCGAGCTTCGAGGACACTTTTTTGGCGTCATAGATGTCCTGGCCGGCGCAGCACGCGCCCTTCTTTTGCACCGCCGCGCCAAAGTCGTAGAGCTGCAACGTGATGCCGATCACTTGATAGCCGAGCTCGTGCAGAAGCGCGGCGGTGGTGGATGAGTCCACCCCGCCCGACATGGCCACCACCACGCGGGTCTCGGCTGGCTGCTTGCCCTTGACCAGAGGTTCTATATTCGGCGCTTTACTCATGCGCGAGGCTATAGCCGAATTCGGATGCCGATGACAAGCAAAAGCACATTTCAGGTTGCCAGCCTGATCCTTGTCGGTTAGGCCGTAGACTCATAAACAAGGGGTGGTTCGTGCGTGATATTCTGCTTTATCTGGTTGCTGTCCTGATTTGGGGAACCACCTGGTTCGCGATCACCTTCCAGCTCGGGGTGGTGGCGATCGAATGGTCGCTGGTTTACCGTTTCGCGCTGGCGACAGTCGTGCTGTTCGCCATTTGCCTGGGGACCGGACGGGAGCTGAAATTCCCCAGGCGCGCCCACCTGGTGTTCCTGGGGCTCGGCGCGTTCCTTTTTTCCTCCAACTATTATTTCTCCTACCTCGGGGTCGCCTACATCACCTCAGGGCTGGTGGCGGTGGTCTTTTCGACCCTGCCGCTGATGAATATCTTTAACGGCCGGGTGTTCCTGAAGCGCCGGCTGGAGCCGCCCATCGTGGTCGCCTCGTTGGTCGGCATCGGCGGCATTGCGCTGATGTTCTGGCCCGAGCTGGGGGCGGGGGCCAGCAATGACAAAGCGCTGCTGGGTATGGTGATCGTGCTGATCGCGACCTATCTGGCCTCGCTCGGCAACACCATCGCCGGGGGGCGGAGCGCCAGCAAGCTGCCGGTGCTCTCGATGAGCGCGTGGGGGATGCTGTACGGGACCGGATTTCTGACCGCCGCCAGCCTGCTCAACGGCAACCCGGTGGTGTTTGAGACCACCAAACCCTACATCTTTTCGCTGGTTTATCTTTCCCTGTTTGGCACCGTTATCGCCTTTACCAGTTATCTGGAGCTGATCAAGCGGATCGGGGCCGAGCGCGCCGGCTATATCTCGGTCGCTTTTCCAGTCGTGGCGCTGGCGATCTCGACCTTTTTCGAAGGCTACCAGTGGAGCATCCCGGCGGCGCTCGGTATGGTGCTGGTGCTGGGCGGCAACGTTTACATCCTCCGGACCCGCCAGAAGAAGGTCGAACCGCGGCCGGCCTGAACCCAGCCGATGGCGCGGCCAGGTTTTGTTCTTGGCAAAATCAATACTTCCCCTTACTTGTGATTACTTAAAATATCCTGAAATTTTAATATTTTGTTAACCTTTATTAACAAATTTGTGGTCAGAGAAAGGTTAATGTGTTAACCTTTTGCCGGTTTGGGGTTACGGCAAGGCTTAACTTCTTGTTTTTGTTTGGGAAATATTTACCGGACCGGTAAGAATTAAGAGGGATATTATGCGCGTTCTGCTGATTGAAGATGATCCGACCACCGCAAAAAGTATCGAGATGATGCTGCTTTCCGAAGGCTTTAACGTTTACTGCACCGATATGGGAGAAGAGGGTCTGGACCTCGGCAGAATTTATGATTACGACATCATCCTGCTGGATTTGAACCTGCCGGATATTCACGGCTATGAGGTCCTGAGGGAACTCAGGGAATCCAAGGTGCGCACCCCGGTCATGGTTCTGACCGGCATGAAAGAGATTACCAATGTGGTCAAGGCGCTCGGCAAAGGGGCCGATGATTACGTTACCAAACCGTTTCACAAGCAAGAGCTGGTGGCCCGCATCCACGCCATCGTCCGGCGCTCGCAGGGCCATGCGGAATCGGTGATCGAGACCGGCAAGCTCAAGCTCAACCTGGACGCCAAAACGGTTGAAATCAACGGCCAGCCGCTGCACCTTACCAGTAAGGAATATGACATGCTGGAGCTGTTGTCCCTGCGCCAGGGAACGACGCTCACCAAAGAGGCTTTCCTCAACCACCTTTACAACGGCATCGATGAGCCGGAGGCCAAGATCATCGACGTCTTTATCTGCAAGATCCGCAAAAAAATCATCGACGCCACCGGCGGCGATAATTACATCCACACCGAGTGGGGCCGCGGCTACGTCCTGCGCCCGCCCGAGGACGACAAAACCCCGGACCAGGCCCGGGCCGGCTAAGACTCGAAAATTTCCTTTGCTATCTATTGACCGATAATGATCACCCCGGTCGGGGCTTCGTTGACCGACAGCTTGAGCCTCAGGGAAGCGGCCAGCGACCGGATGATATATGCTGATATATTGGCCGTGGTAAACGGGGGGGTTTCACTTCCTTCCAGCAAATTCCTGATCTCCGGGGAAATTTTCACCCCCTCGCCGAGACCGGCGACATTGAAGGAATGATCAGAACTGTCGCCCCTGAGGGTAATGCGCACCTGGCCCTTTTTGCGGGCGGCATCGCCCAGGATAAAGACCGAATTCAGGATAATCTTGACCAGGTTCTTGTCGGCCATAACCCCGCTGGTTTCCCACAGGATCGGAAAGGAACGGAATTTGGCGTAAACATCCAGGGCCTCGCGGAACATGGCGATATCGACCTGCCCTTCACCGCTGCTCAGCGCCCCGAAGGCAATTCTGAAAACCTGGAGGTTGGCGTTCAGCTGGTCGGTGCTGTCTTTCAGAAGCTGGATGATTTCGGCCTGGTCGACCACTCCCGCGCCCTCTTCCAAAAGCTCGGCTCCGTTCATGACGGCGCCGATCGGGCCCGCCAGGTCGTGCAGGATTTTCGAACAAACCATCGATGCAAATGACAAGTCTTCCATAATCCTTGATCCCGTTCAGGGTTGATTTACAAAACGCTTCTCTCCCCTTATAAACCGGGGTGTTATGATTTCAAAAGACAATTTTGCCCCTCTTCTGGAAGGCCTGATCCCGGTAGCGGTTGAGGCCGGTGCGGCGATCATGGAAATTTTCTACCGGGAAGACCAGGGCCTGAGCCACAAGCAAGACAAATCTCCGGTCACCAGGGCTGATGAAAAAGCTGAGGAAATAATCCTGGCGGCCCTTGAAAAACTGGCCCCGGAGGTCCAGGTGGTGGCGGAAGAGCGGGCCTATCGGGACGGTATTCCCGGGCACACCGGGGAAGAATTTTTCCTGGTCGACCCCCTCGATGGCACCAAGGAATTCTTGAACAAGCGCGACGCCTTTACCGTCAACATCGCGCTGATCCAGAGGGGCCGGCCGGTGCTCGGACTGGTGTATGCTCCGGCCCGGGACGCGCTTTATTACGGCGATTGCAACAACGGCGCTTATCTGATCCAGAAAGCGGGCGCGCCCCAGCCCCTTAAGGTCAGGCGGGCGGACCCTTCCAGATTGACCATCGTCGCCAGTCTTTCGCATCGCAACCGGGAAACCGATGATTACCTGGAAAACTACCCCGGTGCTGAGGTGGCCAGCATCGGCTCTTCTCTGAAATTCTGCCTGGTGGCGGAAGGCAAGGCCGATCTCTACCCGCGCCTGGGCCCAACCATGGAATGGGATACCGGCGCCGGGCAAGCGGTTTTGGAAGCCGCGGGGGGGAGTGTTCTCAACCCCGATGGCAGCCGGTTTCGCTATCACAAGCCGGAGTTCCGGAACGGATTTTTCATCGCTCTCGGGGATCAATCTTTAAATTTTGTGAAATTCTAGGGTCTGGACCGGGTTATTTAAATTTCAGCGGCCGCCCCCCGGGCTCGCCCTTGATTTCCCCATCGCGCATCACCGGATGGCCCCTGATGATGGTCATCACCGGTTTGCCGGAAATTTCCATGCCGTCAAAGGGCGACCACTTGCATTTGGATTTCAGCCAGCTTTTGTCGATCCGCCAATGAGCCTTCAAATCGACGATGGTAAAGTCGGCATCCTTGTCCACTTCAATCGCCCCCTTGGTCCGGAGGCCGAATATTTTGATGGCGTTGACACTGGTCAACTCGACCAGGCGGCTGAGGTCCAGCTTGCCGGCGGCGGCATGGGTCAGCATCAGGGGAAGAAGGGTCTGGACGCCGGGCATGCCGGAGGGGCTGTCCGGGTACTTTTCATCCTTTTCCTCCAGCGTATGGGGCGCATGGTCGGAGCCAATGACATTAACCACCCCTTCCCAGACCCCCATCCACAGCGCATCCAGCTGGGTTTTATCACGAATCGGCGGGTTCATCTGGGCATAGGTTCCGAGCCGCTGATAGCAATCCGGGGCATAAAGCGTCAGGTGCTGGGGGGTCACTTCGACCGTGGCGATATCCTGGAAGCGGGACAACAGATCAATCTCCTCGCCGGTGGTCACGTGCAGCACATGAACCGGCCGCCCCGCTTTGGCCGCCAGTTTCAACAGCCGTTCGGTGGCAAGCAGTGCGCTTTTGACGTCGCGCCACACCGGGTGGCTGGCGGGATCCCCCTCAATGCGTTTCCCCAACCGGGCCTGGAGCCTGACCTGGTCTTCGGAATGAACCGCAATGCGCCGGCGGCCCGATTGCAAAACCTTGAACACCGTCTCATCGTCGGAAACCAGCAGAGACCCGGTTGAGGCCCCCATGAACATCTTGACCCCGCAGCACCCGGGAAGACCCTCAAGGTGTTTCAGTTCCTCAACATTGTCGGGGCAGGCGCCAACGTAAAAAGCATGGTCGCACCACATCCGCCCGCGCGCCCGCGCCAATTTATCCTTGAGGCGCTTTTCATTGATGGTCGGCGGGTTGGTGTTGGGCATCTCGAAAACCGCGGTCACCCCGCCCATCACCGCAGCCAGTGAACCGGTGGCCAGGTCTTCCTTGTGCCCCAGGCCGGGCTCGCGGAAATGCACCTGGGTGTCGATCACGCCGGGCAGCACATGCAGCCCGCGGGCGCTCAGGATCCGGTCAGCATGTGCTTGTGACAGATCACCCACCGCCGCCACCCGGCCGGCGTTGACGGCGATATCGGCCTCACCGATTTTTTTATGGGTGACGCAGGTTCCTCCCCGGATTATCAGATCATATGTGCGCGCCATCTGGCTTGATTGTTCCCACCGCTGGTTTGAGTCTCTATTCTTTATCTTATTTCCAACCGCCTGGAAAATGCTACCCTTGACTTTAAGTTATTTTTACTTTCCTTGGAAAGGTTGGAGATTAGCCCATGAACGCCCTCAGCCTGAACAACCGAAGCGTAATCCGGATCAGCGGCAAGGATTCGCAGCATTTCCTCCAGGGCCTGATCACCGGCGACATCCGAAAAACAACCGCGCGCCAGGCTATCTATGCCGCCCTGCTGACGCCGCAAGGCAAATACCTGTTTGATTTTTTCATCCTTCGCAACGGGGATGGTTTCCTGTTTGATGTCGAGGCGGCGGGCAAGGTTGAGCTGATCAAAAAGTTCACCTTTTACAAGCTGCGCGCCGAGGTCGTGATTGAGGATGTCTCTGACCAATTGGATGTCTGGGCCTTTACCGGAAATCCCCATTTCAAACATAAAGACCGGGTTGCCTATGCCGATCCCAGGCATAGGGAAATGGGCTTCCGGGCCTTCCTTCCAAACGATGAAAAGAGAGAGCAAAGCTGGTCTTTCGAAGATTATGAGGAGCTGCGCCTGACCCTGGGCCTGCCTGATGGATCACGCGATATCGAGGCCGGCAAGCGCTTTATCCTGGAGGCCAATTTTAAGGAACTGAACGGGGTGGATTTTAAAAAAGGCTGCTACGTCGGCCAGGAAATGACCGCCCGGATGAACTATCGGGGAAGGTTGAAAAAACGCCTGCTGCCGGTGACGGTGGCCGGCGCGGGGCCGGAGGTGGGCGCGCCGATCCTCTCAAACGGCAAGCAGGCCGGGCATTTCCGCTCCGGCCAGGGGGATAAGGCGATCGCCCTGATCCGGCTGGAATATCTGGACAAAAACCTCACTACAGAGGGCGGCGATGCGGTAACGGTGATAAAACCCGATTGGCTCAAGGGTACATAATTTATTGACGCGCCGCCCCTTTGGCCCCATGATTTGGCCGCGGGAGGAACAGATCATGTCAAAGAAAAAAAGCAAGGCGGAACCCGACTGGCGCCTGATCGGCATCATCGCATTTGCCATTGTCCTGGTGCTGCTGGTTTTTATGATGTGATTCTTTAGCCTTCGATTTTCGAAAAATCTGCGATTGGCATCAGCGCCGAACGAATTCCCGCGAGAAGCCGGAGGCGGTTGGCGCGCACTTTCTTATCCTCAACATTGACCGTCACCTGGTCAAAGAACGTATCGATGGGCTTGCGTAAGACCGCAACTGCGGTCATCGCATCCTCGAATTTTTCTACGCTCAGGGCTTTGGAAATCTTTTCCCTGGCCGCTTCAAGACCTTCATAAAGTGCGATTTCTTCCTTTTCCTTCAATAACTTAACGTCAATCTTGCCGGAATATGAGGTACCGTCCTTTTTCTCCTCAATCTTCACAATATTGACCGCGCGCTTGTAGCTGTAGAGCAAAACCCCGCCGTCCTTGCTTTTGAGGAAATCCTGCAGCGCCCTGACCCGCGCCAAAAGGCGCATCAGGTCGTCCTCCCCGCCCACCGAAAAGACCGCCTCGATCAAATCGTGCCGTACACCTTTTTCACGCTGCTGAACCTTGAGGCGATCGGCAAAAAAGGCCAGAAGATCATCTGAAACCCCTAAATCTTTTTGCAGGCCGATGCGAAGGCCGGTTTCAACGAGCAACCGGATTACTCCAAGCGC
>JADFJJ010000100.1 GCA_022566215.1 Pseudomonadota bacterium
GGTTGTTGCTGATACACTGCACTTGTTATTGTTACTGTAACTACTTTGCTGTTGTAGGATTCTATTTTTTTGGTTGGCATCCTTGTCGCTGGTTGTTGCAAGATATATTTCAAAAGTTATTCACAAATCAACGTTTTTATTATTTACAAATATTCCAGACATTATATTTTCTTCAGAATCCAAAAATTGTTTATATCTTTCTATATTAAATGCAAGATTTTTTATACCAGGAATAGAACCATAAATATAATATAATTTTATAATTTCAATTTCTTTTAATTCAAAATCTAAATTATCAAACATTTCAATATTATCTTCTATCGCCCCAATTTCGTACTTTTCCCCAAGCCTGCTCATTAATTCCCTTGTTTCTGTTAAAGTAGTCCTCCAAGTTGCATGGCTCACATCAATTATTTGAGGTTGTTTCCATTTCCCCACAGTACTTTTTTCATTTAAATAGGATTCAGAATAAGCAATTCCATCATTGACATCATAAACCCTGTCAATTGAAACCATTAAAGTTGATGATTCTGGGCAATCTGTTTCTAATTTGACGGTAAGTTCATCACCATCTAATTCGTGAAAAATCTGAAAAACATCACAGCGATTATTCTGTGCCCACGATGGTGAGTTTGTCAAAAACCAAAGGGCCGCTATAATTGGCAATAATAATATCCAAATTCTTGACCAAACCACTTTATCTATATTTTCCATTTTCAATCCTCTAAAAAAAACCTTTTTAATTTACTTATACCTTTTTTTATAAACCACACCGCCCTTGATCACGATGTCGACGTCGGAGAGGAGGTTGATGTAGCGCAAGACGTCGCCCTTGACGGCGATGATGTCGGCCAGCTTGCCGGGGCTGATGGTGCCGACCTCATCGGAAACCCCCATCAACACGGAAGGCCAGTAGGTGGCGCTTTTAATGGCGTCCATCGCCGGGATGCCCATCACCCGCACCAGAATGTCGAGCTCGTTCCAGGTCGACTGGCAGTGGAACTTCATTGCCCCGCCGCTGTCGGTGCCGATCAGGAACACCACCCCGGCCTCGCGCAACTGCTCAATTTTCCGCTTCAGGGTCGGCATGCGCTGGGGCGTGATCTGGGAGTAGGGCAGGCGCTCCAGGTGCTCAAGCGAGGCCTGGATGTCGGCGATGGTGCTGTCTTCCAGCCCGAGATGCCAGCAGGTGTTGTCGAGCGTTTCCGGATGGTCGCGGTTGTAGGTGTAATTGTAAAGCCCCTCGACGGTCGGCGTCCAGTAGAGCGGCCCGAGGTTCATCTGGGCGGTGCGCTCGCGGATCGCGGCGATCACTTCGGGCGGGTATTCCGGCGCGGTGGCGAGGCCGGTGTGTTCAAAGTTATCAACCCCGGCTTCAAGACCGCGGAGAATCTCCTCCGGCCGGCGCGCATGGGCGACAACGATCAGACCCTGTTTGTGGGCCTCGTCGACCACCGCCATCACCTCGTCCATGGTCATCTGGTCCTGGTCGATCAGCTTGATGATATCGACCCCGGCCTCGGCCAGGCGCCGCACCTTGGCGCGGGCGTCGCGGACGCCATCGACCCCCCAGCGGTAGGCTTCGGTGCCGGGGTAAGGCTCATGCTGGATAAACGGCCCGGAGACAAACAAGCGCGGCCCGGGGATTTCACCGGCCTCGATCCGCGCTTTGATGATCAAGATGTCTGCCAGCGGCGCGCCCAGATCGCGGGCCGAGGTAATCCCGGCCAGCAGCAATTGATGCGCCGAGGCCGGCATGATCTCGGACACAAAGCGGTCAGCATAGGCGGGATGCCAGTAGGCATAATCGGCGTGGCCGGTGATCATCAGATGGGCGTGGTTTTCCCACAGGCCCGGCAGCACGCTCATGCCCTCGGTCGAGATCACTTCCGCCCCTTCGGGGATCTCGATGGTATCGATGGTGCCGACCTGGGTGATCCGCTCGCCCTCGATAATAATCACGCTGTTGCGGAGCGGGGTCGAGGAAAAGCCGTCGATCAGCGTACCGCCGACCAGGGCTTTTATGTTGCTGTCCTGATCCCCGGCAAAAGCGGCCGGAATAAACAGCACAATGGCGAAAAGTCTGAGCAGGT
>JADFJJ010000054.1 GCA_022566215.1 Pseudomonadota bacterium
CACTAACCCCCTCACCTAAATCCTCTCCCTCCCCCCTACGTTCGCTAACGCGAACTTCGGCGCGGCAGGCGGAGGGGAGAGGACTTTAATAAAATGCCCTGCCGTAATCCCCTCTCCCTTGAGGGGAGAGGGAAGGGTGAGGGTGACAATTACTACAACCCCCTCACCTGGCTCACTGAAGTTCGCCGTCCTCTCCCACAGCCTGTCCGCCATAGCTTCACGCGACGGCGGAAGGGGAGAGGATTAATGAGTGGCGGCTCTTTTAATCAACTCACCCAAACTTTTCCGCTGAACCCCAGCTTTATCGAAATTATCCGAATCGAGCCAGGCTTGAAAAGGCCACAAAAAAAAGCGCCCAGGAGGCGCTTTCTATAAAACTCTGGTTTTATCCTAACGGCCGAAGCGGGATTTGCGTTCCGGACGGGGCTGCTTGGGGATCAGGCCGTCGCGTTCCATCCGTTTGCGCTCCATCTTGCGGGCGCGCCGGATTGCGGCGGCGGCGTCACGGGCTCTTTTTTCAGAGGGCTTTTCGTAGAAACGGCGCATTTTCATTTCGCGGTAAACGCCTTCACGCTGCAGCTTTTTCTTCAGGACGCGCAGCGCCTGGTCGATATTATTATCGCGAACGGTGACTTCCATTAATTCATCAGCTCCTAAAAATTTCTGCCCGTTTCTCGGACACGCGGGGGCCTCTGTATCAAATCAATCGGGCGATGGGAAGCATTTTTTACCCTTTTGTTGAATTAAAGCGTATATTTCTTTATTGATCGCTCAGGCACAAAAACCCTTCAGGATACCATGAAAAAATTTGATCAAGCCCCGTCCGAGATGCGCCCTGAGATTCTGGCGGCGGCGCTGGGTCATGTTCCCTTCGACGGCTGGTCCGGGGCGGCGATGAAAAACGCCGCAACCGGCCTCAAGGTGCCGCTGGAATTCGTTAAAATGGCCTTTCCCGGCGGTCCGGCCGAGATGGTTGAAGAGCATTTAACCGGGGTCGATGAGGAAATGCTCAAAATCATCGCGGCCAAGGGTTTTGATAAAATGGGCGTCACCAAACGCATCACCACCGCCATTGAAGTGCGGCTTGAGATAAACGAGCGGCACAGGGAAGTGGTGCGCCGCACCGCCGGTTTCCTGGCGCTGCCCTTCAATGCGCCGCTTGCCGCCAAGTGCCTGTGGCGCACCTGTGATCTGATCTGGAAGGCCGCCGGCGACACCTCGACCGATTACAACCACTATACCAAACGCCTGATCCTGGGCGGGGTTTATTCCTCGACCTTGCTGGTGTGGCTGGGCGACAGTTCGGAAGGCTACCAGGAAACCCATGCGTTTTTGGCCCGGCGGATCGGCGATGTGATGGAATTCGAGAAAGCCAAGGGCAAGCTCCGCGAATTAACCAGGGATCTGCCGGATCCGGCTGAAATCCTCGGCAAGATCCGCTACCCGGACGGCCACAATGCCTGATCCGCGAGAGCGGCTCCGGGCCGGTATCGCAAACTGATAAATCAGAAATTAAGAGCTTTTACCTCGGGTTTTCCGGCAGCACATCGGCCTGGCTCTTGCGCCAGGCAATGATCTTGGCCCTCAGCTGCTGATCGCAAACCGAGAGAATTTCAGCCGCCAGGATGCCGGCGTTTTTGGCGCCGTCGATGGCGACAGTCGCGACCGGAATACCGGGCGGCATCTGGACTATCGCCAAAAAACTGTCGACGCCCTCCAGGCTGGCGGCGAGCGGAACCCCGATCACCGGCAGTGTGGTCAGCGCCGCCACTACCCCGGGCAGGTGCGCGGCCATCCCGGCGCCGGCGATAAAGACCAGGACGCCCTGTTTTTCCGCCCCGCTGACATATTCCTGCAAACGGGCGTTCTTGCGGTGGGCGGAGATGACCTTGGCCTCGTTGGCGATCCCGAATTGATCCAGAATGTCGACGGCTTTTTTCATCACCGGCCAGTCCGACTGGCTGCCCATCAAGACGCTGACAAGTGGTTTTTTCTCGCTCATGTCGTTAAACCCTTAAAATAAAAAAACCGGCCCTGGTCTCACCCGCCGGCGAGCGCCAATTATAATTATTGCTGGAATTTTGGCAACCCAATTCGCCTTTTAACGGTAAGGGGTGGCTTAAGGGGCGGCTTTTGTCTAAAAAGGTGGCCATGAACATTCGCTTGAACCCCTCCCTTGATGCGGATCAGCTGGCCCAGGATTTTGCCAAAGCAAAGCGCATCCAGATCCGCGATATTCTTGAGCTTGAGGCGGCCGAGCGCCTGTACCGGTGCCTGGCCGAAGAAACCCCGTGGCTGACCGCCTACCGGGATGGCGGCCAGGATCATATGGTTTCGGAGGAACGCCTGAAGGCGATGGCGCCGAAGGAGGTTCAGGCGCTGCAGCAAAAGGTCTGGCGGCAGGCGCGCGATCAGTTCGAGTTTATGTACAGCTGTTACCCGCTGATGGATGACCGCCTGAAGGCCGAGAACCCGGACCTGTTTCTCTACCAGTGGATCGAATATATAAATTCCGAAGAGGTTTTGGCCTTTTTCCGCAAAGTGACCGGGCTGAAAAGCCTGATTCGCGCCGATGGCCAGGGCACCTGGTACCGCAAGGGCCAGTTTTTGACCCTTCATAACGACTATGACCCCTCCGACGATGGCAAGCGGGTGGCTTATGTGTTGAGTTTTTCACGGGAGTGGCGGCCGGACTGGGGCGGGTTTTTGCAATTCTATGACGATGATTTCAATATCGAGGCCGGGTTTATGCCGCGCTTTAACACCATTTCCATGTTCGAGACCCCGCAAAACCATTCGGTGACCTACGTGACGCCGTTTTGCGGCAACCGGCGTCTGGCGATCACCGGCTGGTTCCGCGACAAGTAATTCAGAGGCCGAAATTCACGCCCGGAATTCAGGCAATAATATCCGGGAACAAATCGTCTTTAAGCTTGCCGATCTGGTCCTTTACCTTAAGCTTTTTTTTCTTGAGGCGCTGCAGCTGCAGCCGATCGAAGGTGCCGGCGCGGGTTAGCGCCGTAATAGCGTCATCCAGGTCACGGTGTTCCTCCCGCAAACTGGAGAGCTTTTCTTTGAGCTCGTCCTCGTCCATTGTAAACCGGTACAATTATCTTTCGGTTGCCGGTGGGACAAGAACTATATCACAAATTGCTTTTTGGAGCCAGATCGGCCCTAACCGCCGTCCCGCCAGCGGATCAGGTCGGGTGTCTCGAAGCCGAACAAATCGAGCACCCGGGCCAGGGTCTGGTTGACCATGTCCTCAAGGCTCTCCGGTTTGGTGTAAAAGGCCGGCACCGGCGGAAAGATAATCGCACCGTAAGATGAAACCTTCGCCATGGTCTCGAGATGGCCGGTATGGAGCGGGGTCTCCCGCACCATCAGCACTAATTTGCGGCGCTGTTTGAGGGTGACATCGGCGGCCCGGGTGAGCAAATTCGAGGTTACTCCGGTGGCGATCTCCGACATGCTCTTGATCGAGCACGGGGCGATAATCATGCCGCCGGTGGGATAAGAGCCGCTGGAAAGGCAGGCGGCGATGTTTTTCACCGGATGGACTACTGAAGCGATTTTTTCCAGGTCTTTGGCCTTCATCCCGGTCTCGAGCCCGAGCGTGATCTCGGCCGAGGGGCTCATCACCAGGTGGGTCTCAACCCCCAAGATTTTCAGGATTTCCAGCAGGCGTACGCCATAGATGGCGCCCGAGGCCCCGGTCATGCCGATGATCAGCCGTTCTGGTTTCATATGGTTTCCGCCTGATTGGATGCGAGTTTAAGCGCAACCCTCCAAGATTCCCAGCCCCTTTTTGGGTAGTGGGTCAGTATGAATTAATTAATTTAACCAAGTCCTCAATTTCCCAAAATCTGTCAGTAACAACAGCGATGGCTGCAGGGGTACCTGACACCGTGTATAAAATGGAATGGATTGTCGGCCTTATTGACGCCCGCGCTCCAAGACCAGGGCCAAGAGGGTCTTTTAAGAAAAGAAATTTTAAATAAGACTCATGATTTGAATCAATGACTTTCCGGGGATCTTCTATTAGCAAAAAAAGCGGGAGGAAGAATGTGATGGTAAATAAAACATCAAAATCCAGCAAAGATAGCTTCAAGATTACGGTTACGAAGTGGAGTATCCTCAAAACCGCTTTGTACGGTGCAATTTTTGGAATTATTCTTATTCTTGTGAGCACTGGCGGTGAACCTCCAAGAGAGGGTTTTGGTTCAGCTGCTCATTTTGGAGTGCTCTTCGGCGGAGCCCTTTTTGGGATTATACTTTTTGTAATTGTCGCCCTAGTTAGAAATTGGATGATTGGCCGGAAAAAAAATTAGGTGATTTAAATTTCAAACTGACCCACACCCCCTTTTTGGCCGTGATTTTCAAATTGTCGGAAAATATGCTAGAGTGATTCTATTCCGTCACAAAGGGAGAGCAAAGAATGGAGTTACAGACCCCCAAAGAGCTGCACAAAAAACATACCTCGCTCGAGGAAGCCATTTCACAAGAAACCCAACGGCCCTTTCCTGACCAAGCCAGGATCGCGGAACTCAAGAAACAAAAACTCAGGATTAAAGACCAGCTGGCGCACCATTAACGGCGCCGCCGCGGTATTGCTTTGTATTTAAACAAAGGGCCCTTGGTTAGGGCTCTTTTTTTATCGCTCACGCAAGTGAGCTTTGCTCACTGCTCCGCGGGGGCGGCGAACGGTCGCCGGGCGCACGTTTGTGCGCCGGGGAGTTTACATGAAATTCCGAGGCGGCTTGGTGCCGCCGAGAGGGAGCGCCCGCGACCCGCGCATCGTTGCGCGCCCACCCGGAGCGATGACCCTTTGGTCATCTTGCGTGAGGGAAAAAAAGAGAGGAAATTATTCCGCCTTGGCTTGATCCGCCGCCTCGTCCGGCTTTGGCACCTTGTGGGCGTTTTTCTGGACCAGCTCGTCCAGCTCCTGCTGTTTGCACAATCCCAATGAGACCGGGTCCTGGGGCTGGATCTGGTTGATGTTCCAGTGGGTGCGCTCGCGGATGGCGTTAATGGTCGGCTTGGTGGTGCCGATCAGCAGGCACACCTGGTTGTCGGAAAATTCCGGATGATGACGCAACAGCCACGAGATCGCCGAGGGCTTGTCCTGGCGTTTCGAGACCGGGGTGTAGCGCGGGCCCCTGGTTCTGGGCCGGGCCACGATCTCGTCCTCGACCAGCGCCAGATCGGCGGCCGGGTCTTTCTGGCAGCGTTCAATCTCTTGCCGGGTCAACTGGCCGGTCTGGGTCGGGTCGACGCCGACAATGTTCTGGCCGACGGTCTCGTCCGCAATGCCCTGGACCTCCAGCTCGTGCAGGCCGCACAGGCGGGCGATCTGCCCGAAGCTCAGCGTGGTGTTGTCGATCAGCCAGACCGCGGTCGCCATCGGCATGAGAAGTTGGGCCATTGTTAAAGTCTCCTGTTAAATACGCTAGCGCTCAGTGAACGGGATGAACCGTTCTCTCTCCTCAACCCTCTTGATCCATCTCAGGATGTTCGGAAAGTGGGAAAGCTTAATTCCGGCTTCCCCGGCGACATGGCTATAGGCATATAAGGCAATACCGGCGATTGTAAAGCGCTTAGCGGCAAAAAAATCGTTGTTTTGCTCACCCCTTCACCTTGGGAAAAAGGTTTTTATTTTGTCATGCCCGCTTTACGCGGGCATCCGGATACCCGCACGTGGGCGGGTATGACATTCTCACCTCTTCTTAGATCGGTGAGGGTGATTTCAAACATTTTGTTTGAATGATCAATCAATGGTATAAATTTCCGGGAACTGATTTTAAAGACTCAAATTCGGGAGAATAAGCGATGGACCTGGACGATGGGCCGAAAAGGAAAGATACCCCCATGGAGGCGGTGGAGGCGGAAAAGCTCGATGGCCTCTCGGTGGATGAACTGGCGTACCGGATCCGGGTCCTGAAACGCGAGACCCTGCGCAGCAAGGCCGAGCTCAAGGAAAAAGCCGCCAGCAAAGCCGCCGCCGAGGATGTGTTTAAGAAGTAAACAGTGTTTCTAAATCCACCTTTAAGTTTCTTGCCATCTGAAAGAGATAAAATAAGGAAAGATCGATATTCCCTGCCGCGTAAAGGGCCAGCGCTTTTTCAGGCTCAAACCCATAGACTTTAATTTCGTGTATGTTTTTACTATTCTTGTTTATTTCAGAGATAATCCTTCTCACTAAGCCTAAACGGAAAGTGTAATAGTCTTTCAAAAGCGTGGCCCATGCTGCATCACTGTAAGGCGCGTTGTTTGGTTTATCCTCTAAAGCTTTGAACATAACATAGCTCCTTTTTATTATCGCTCACACCTGTGGGGGTAATCATTCCGTTGGCGATTCTATCTATTATATCCTAATTTGGGATAATTCTAAAAGAGGATTATTTGGGTTATCGGTCATTTGGGAAACTGACAATCTATGCAAAAAAGTATTCACACCAAACGGTATCAAAAGCTCTGTAAATTATTGCGTGAAGGGCGTAAGAAAGCGGGCCTTACCCAGACCGAAGTTGCAAAACGATTGGGCCGCCCTCAATCCTTTGTAGCTAAATATGAGCTTGGTGAACGCCGCCTGGATGTCATTGAATTTATGGATATAGCAGGTGCCATCGGAATGAATCCTGCCAAAATTATAAAGAAAATATAGATAATGGCCGCCGCAGAGGGTGTGTTTAAGAGGTTACCCCTCCCTAAAACATAGAAAAGGCCGGGAGGGGGGAGCCGCCCGGCCTTTCCATCTCCGGCTCTTATCGATAGGGGGAGGGAGTCGAGCCGAAAATTTAATCAGAGAGTATTTTTAGTAAAAACTTTAAACGCTTTTAAATCCTTAAACGGTTTGCTTGTTAATCCTTAAGCGGCTTGCCTGCTTTTTTTGGACTTTTCCTCTTTGGTTTTTACGCCTTCCAGCACCGGTCCCGCCGTGCCGGGAGTGATCGGGATGTTGCGGGGCCTTTTATGCTCGGGAACCTCGCGCATCAGCTCGATATGAAGTAAGCCGTTATCGAAGCTGGCGCCAGTCACCAGGATTTCACTGGCGAGCTGGAATTTCCGCTGGAACGCGCGGGTGGCGATGCCACGGTGGATAAACTGGCGGCCTTCATCCGGTTCCGTTTCAGTGACCTTGCCAGAGATGGTCAACAAGCCATCCTCCAGTGACACCGAAATGTCATCTAATCCAAACCCGGCCAGGGCCATGGTAATGCGGTAGTCGTCCCGGCCGTGTTTTTCAATGTTATAGGGGGGATAGGAACGCTCGGACGCGTCAAATCCCTTGGCGGTTTTTTCCGCCATGCGAAACAGTTCGTCAAAACCGATCGCGGATTGCATAAGGGGTGATAAATCAAATGGTCGCATCTTAAAATCCTCCTTTGGGAAGCGATTTTTAATATTACTTCGGCCCCCGTACGGGCGGCAAAAGCGGTTCATCGAGGACCCAAGAATGGCGTCCTCATGAATTTATTTAATCAGCAAAAACCGGTTTTCAAGGGGGCTGCGGGAAAAATTGTTTTAGCCGGCAGTTTCCTGCAGCCGGGCGGTTGGCGAGGGGCCATCCGGAGGCCCGAAAATTTCCCTGAACAAGGTGTTGACGGTTGCTTCATCGACACCGGAAAGTTTGGTGATGGCTTTGACCAGAGACGAAGAAGGACGAGTGCCGCTGGCCACCAAAGCCAACAGGAATTCCCGTAAATTATCTTCATTGAAATGTGACAACCTATCCCCCTCAGGTGGTAAATTCCGGGGAACCCTATAGGATTGATTGGGTTGTGTCAAATGGCAACTATACCCCTATAAGAAAGTTGCCGGGATTAGTTTTTTGCCTTGCCTAATATTTCAAAAAGCTGGTCATAAAGCTTTTCATTCGATGCCAGGATACTGCCGGATTTGACCATGTCCTGGCCGCCATCCAGCTCTGAAACCAGGCCGCCAGCCTCGCGCACGATCAAAATTCCGGCGGCGATGTCCCAGGGCTTGAGCTGGGTTTCCCAGAAGCCATCGTAGCGCCCGGCGGCGACATAGGCGAGGTCCAATGAGGCCACTCCCCAGCGCCTGATGCCGGCCACTTTGGGCATAATCGCCAACAATTCATCCGAGAAGGCGGCATGGTCCTTGCGCGAGGCCCAGGGAATTCCGGTGGCCAGCAAAGCCTCGGCCATTTTGACCCGGGACGAAACCCGGATGCGCCGGTGGTTGACAAAAGCGCCTTCTCCCCTGGCCGCCCAGAACAGTTCATCGCGGATCGGATCATAAACAATTGCGGCGGTCAGCTCGCCTTGTTCCTCGAGCGCGATCGAGATCGCAAAGTGGGGCAGGCCGTGGAGAAAATTCAGGGTCCCGTCGAGCGGGTCGATGATCCAGCGCTTGGGCGCATCGGGCTTGCCGCGCGCGCCCTGTTCTTCCATCAGGAAACCGATCTCCGGATGGCTGTGGGAGAGTTGCTCGAAAAGCGATCTTTCCACTTTCAGGTCGGCGGTCGAGACAAAATCAGACGGCCCCTTGTGGGAAACCTGGAGCTGTTCCACCTCGCCAAAGTCGCGCACCAGCGGCCGGCCGGCGCGGAAAGCGGCCTTGGCCATGACGTTGATGATCGGCGGGCGGCGTGACATGCCCTTAATCAGCGCGTTTGACGTAAGTGCCGTCGGCGGTGTTGACGATAATCCTGTCCCCAGCGCTGACAAACGGCGGCACCATGGTGCGCACCCCGTTGATCAGTTTCGCCGGTTTGTTGGAGGAGGCCGCGGTCTGGCCCTTGACCACCGGTTCGGTCTCGGCCACCTTGAGGATTACGGTATCGGCCAGCGATATGCCGATCGGGTTGCCCTCATGCATTTCGATCATGACCTTCATGTCATCGTGCAGATATGCGGCGCTCTCGCCCAGGTCTTCCGCCGGCAGGGTGACCTGGTCAAAGGTTTCCAGGTCCATGAAGGTGTAGCTGTCGCCATCACCGTAGAGATACTGGTGCTCGCGCTGTTCCAGGATCGCGCGCTCAACCGTTTGCGAGGCGCGGAAGCGTTCGTTCAGCTTGGTGCCGTCTTTCAGGGATTTCAGCTCCACCTGCATATAGGCGCCGCCCTTGCCGGGCTGGGTGTGCTGGATTTTGACCGCCCGCCACAGGCCACCCTTGTGGTTGATGACGTTGCCGGGCCTGATCTGGTTGCCATTGATCTTCATCTGCCTGGTCCTTCAAGGTATTAAAATAAGTGGGGGGCTTCTAACACCTCTTCGCCAGGCCTTCAATGCCAATCATGCGAATTACCGGGGACTGTGCTTTTCCATAAGTGCATTGAACGCCTTGACCGCTTCAGCGGGGCCTCCCGGGTGGTCCCAGACGGCGCTGGAGACCGCCAGGAAATGAGCCCCGGCCTCGATCAGCGGCGCGCAATTCTGAGGCGTGATGCCGCCGACCGCGAGGCATGGGATTTCGGCGACCTCCGACCACCAGGTAAGCAGGTCCGGTTTGGCGGCAAATTCAGCCTTTTTGGTCTTGGTCGGGAAAAAAGCGCCGAAGGCGACGTAATCAGCCCCGGCATCGCCAGCCAGGAAGGCCAGATGGCGGCTG
>JADFJJ010000015.1 GCA_022566215.1 Pseudomonadota bacterium
TGTTGCAGCAACAGCCGCCAAAAAAATGTCCAATTGCATCCTGGCATTGGGCCTGGCAATTACTCTTGTTTCCAATCAGGCTGACGCCGGAGTCTTTAAGGTCTATTCGCCGATCGTTGAAAAGGGCGAGATGGAGCTGGAAGTCTTCGGGGTTCTTGAAGATGACAACACCGCCGGTTTCAAGCATGAGGTTGGCCTTGGCGTCACTGACCGCTGGTTTACCTCCATTTATCTTGAAACCGAAAAAAAACCGGGGGGTTTTTACAACGGCAAATTCATCGCCACTGAGCATATTTTCCAGCTGACCGGACAGGGCCAGTATTTTATCGATGTCGGCGTTTATCTTGAGTACAAGGTGGCGCTGGATAGCGGCAGGCCGGACAAGTTCGAGGGCAAAATCCTGCTGGAGAAATCAACCCGGCATTTTACCCATACCGCCAACATCATTTTTGAAAATGAAATCGGCCCGGGCGCGGCGCAAGGAACCGACCTGGAATACGCCTGGCAAAGCCTTTACCGCTTCAAGCCATCGCTTCAGTTTGGCCTCCAGGGGTTTGGCAAGTTCGGGAAAATCCACGACTTCCTGCCCGGCTCCCTGCAGCGCCACCAGATCGGCCCGGCCTTTCGCGCCAAACAGCGCCTCGGCAACAAGACCTTCTTTGTCTATGAGGCCGGTTACATGATCGGCTTGACCCAGGGCTCCAAGAACGTCTTCCGCTGGCTGGTGGAACTGGAAATTTATTTCTAGAAAAATTCAATATTTTGGCCCCCTTATTATTGTTCTTGTTTTGTTCCTTAAACAGGAATACCCTGAACCAATGCGTAACTTTTCCGGAAACCGGGACCGATCTGGCGCCCTGGTCCGCAAACAAGAACGGCGCGGGCGGGCGGCGCTCAGCAACGCCTCCGGGCGGTTCGAAGTCCACGTCCGTGAGAACTTTGACGACGGCTGGAACCACAGTGATGAAATTAAACCCATAAAAACACAGGTGTTCCGCGAGGCATCAAAGCGGATTATTACCACCAACAAGTCGCCGGATATTCCCTTTGACCGTTCGATCAACCCCTACCGGGGGTGCGAGCACGGCTGCATTTACTGTTTCGCCCGGCCTTCCCACGCCTATATCGGCCTTTCCTCCGGGCTTGATTTCGAGACCAAGCTGTTCGCCAAGCCAGATGCCGCCCAGCTGCTGGAGCGGGAGTTACGGAACCCCAACTACCGCTGCCAGGTGCTGGCGATCGGCACCAACACCGACCCTTACCAGCCGATCGAGCGGAAATGGCGCATCATGCGGCAAATCCTGGAGGTGCTGGAGGCGTTTTCCCACCCGGTCTCGATCGTCACCAAGGGGCACCTGGTGACCCGCGATATCGATATCCTCAGCAGGATGGCGGAGCGGAACCTGGCCCATGTCGCGCTGTCGGTGACCACCCTCGACCACAAGCTGGCCAGAAACATGGAACCCAGAGCCTCAACCCCGAAAAGAAGACTGGCGGCGATCCGCGAGCTGACCGAAGCCGGCATCCCGGCCAGCGTGATGGTGGCGCCGATCATCCCGGCCTTGAACGATCATGAGATTGAAGCGATCCTGGAAGCGGCCTCCGCCAATGGCGCCAGGGGGGCGGCGTTTATTTTCATGCGCCTGCCGTACGAGATCAAGGATTTGTTCCGTGAATGGCTGGAGGAAAATTATCCCGGCCGGGCGGCACGGGTTTTGCACCATATTCGCGCCCTTAAAGGGGGCCGTTACAATAACCCTGATTTCCACGAGCGCTTCAAGGACCACGGAGAATACGCCCATTTGATCCGCCAGCGCTTCGATAAGGCCTGCCGGCGTCTGAGGCTGAATGAGGATATTCCGGCGCTTGACAATACGCTCTTTTATCCCCCGGCGCTGAAGGGCGAACAGTTCGATTTGTTTAGCTAGGTAAGATATTTCGCAACGTCGCTCAGGCAAGCAATATCGACCACCGCTTCAGGAGTGAGTTCCCTGCCGATCTTTTCTTCCATCGCCATGATCAGGCGCATGTGGGAGAGGCTGTCCCAGCCGTCAAAATTCGTGACCGAGGCATCGTCGGGAATTTCATGCGGCTGGCGCTGGCTGGCCCCGGCCAGAAGGGCTTTTGCGTTTATCAAATCCTGAGCGCTCATAATTTGCCCGCCTTTCGCATTTCCAGCCATTCTTCTTTCAACAGGCCGAAATGGTAGGCGTCCACCCGGCCGCCGAAGGGGGAGATCAGATGTTCCCTGACCACTGCTTCAGGGGTAAAACCCATCGCCTTGTAGTTATAAATGGAGGGCAGGTTGCGGCCGTGAATTTCACCTTCCACCTTTTCCATCCCGAGCGTGTTGAAAATAAACGGCAGCAAGCGCGCGCGCACCTCCAAGGTGACACCCTTGCCCCACCACGCCTTGTCGCCAATACAGATATTGGTCAGGGCGACTTTTTTAGTGTAATTCGGCCAGATGGCAAAAAAGCCGATTATCTTCTTGGTCTGTTTTTCAAAAATCCCGAGATGAAATTTTTTGCGGTTGTCAAAAGTTTCGATGTGCTGGGCCGCCCTTTGCTGGTCCCATCCCCTTGGTTTAAAGTTGAAACCCTTCTGGATTTCCGCATCGTTCCACCAGCTGGTATAGATCGGGCCAGCGTCTTTCGCCGAAAGCGAGCGGATAATAAAACGCTCGCTTTGCGTTATCAGTGGTTTTCCAGGCTCCCAATTCATGACCCGTACCTTTCCTGCCATTCCCTTTTCAGCAGCCCATATAAGTGAATATCGATGCGTTTTCCGCCGGGGCCGATGCCCTGTTTGCGCAAGGTGCCCTCCTTTTTGAAGCCCAGTTTATCGTAAATGGCCATCGAGGCCCGGTTGTCGCCCCTGATCTCGCCCTCAATTTTCTCGACCCCCATTTCCTCAAACCGGATTTTCATGGCAGCTATGGCGATCTCAGTGGCTGTGCCCTTGCTCCAGAGGGATTTGTCGCCGATACAGAGGTTTGCCTTGGAAACTTTCTGCCGGTGATCAACAGTTATGGCGTAAAAGCCGATCAGTTTGCCGGTGCTTTTCAGGAAAATACCGAGGTGAAAGTTGTTTTTGTTATTGAATTTGGCGACGTGCTGCCGGGCGCTTTCCAGGGTAAACCCCCGCGGCGGGTTGCCAAAGCCTTGCTGGATTTCAGGATCGTTCCACCAGCTGACATAATCTTCATTTACATCATCGGCGGTCAGCGAGCGGGCGATAAACCGTTCGGTTTCAATTTTTAAAGGCTGTCCTGGTCGCCAGTCGCTCATCGGTTTTTCCCTTCCAGGCAATACTCCCGCACCACCTGGCGGTTGACCTTGCCGCGGCCGGTTTTCGGAATTTCGGAAACCGGATACCATTTTTCCGGCACACAATCCAGCCGTATCCGTATCTGACACCATGCCCTGAGATCCGCTGGCGACAGTTGGCTTCCCTCCTTTAGCGTATAGGCGATTGCCACCGTCTCGCCGCTGACCGCGTCCGGCACTCCGAAGGCGCAAGCCTCCACCACCTCTTCATGCCCTTCCAGCAGGGCATCGATCTCTTCGGGCAGAATTTTCATGCCGGCCCGGTTGATCTCGGTCTTGATGCGTCCCAGCAGCCGGATCACACCCGCCTTATCAATCGAGCCGATATCGCCGGTGTGATACCAGCCGCCGCGGATCGCCTGATCGGTCAGGTCCGGGCGCTGGTAGTACCCTTTCATCAGCGATGGGGGCTTGAGCAGCAGCTCCCCCTCCCCGGCTGCCTGGCGTTTGCCGCCGCTGGTCATAACCGCTGCCTGACCGCCCCACATCTTGCCCACCAGGCCGGTCTCAATCCGGTAATCCGCGCCGGATGCCCCGGCGGCCCAGTTGGCGGTCTCGGTAATCCCGTACATATTGACCACGTTTTTTATACCGGCCCAGTTCATGATCGCCTGCCAGTGGCCTTTTGACAGCGGCGCGGAACCGACACTGACCTGTTTCAGGGAACCACCCCCGGGCGGGGAAGAGGCTTTCAGAACCACCTTCCAGAAAGAGGGGACGGAACTCAGGAATGTTATGGCATGGTCATCAATAATCTTTCCCATCCGGGCCGCGCCCCCGATCCCCTGGTCCTGAAAAAGAAACAGGCGCCGGCCACAAAGCAGTGGCGTCAGGCAGTTGCCGATCAGCCCGTGGCCGAAATGGGTCGGCAGGACGCACAGGGTTTTCGCCAGAATAACTTTCGAAAGATGCCGCCAGTTGTTTTCCAGCCGGGCCTGGAGCGAACCGTAGCTATGAACAACCCCCTTGGGATCGCCGGTGGTGCCGGAGGTGAACAAAATAAGCGCCGGATCATTGGGTGAAACTCCTGCCACATCACAACAAGCATCCCCTTTCGCATTCCGGTCCAGGTCAAACTGCGGGCAGCGGAATGACAGCTCTTTCGCGCCCTGGCCCCGGCCCAGAAGAATTGCTTTGGGCTGGGTAAAGGCGGAGACCGTCTCAAGCTCGTTCAGGGTCAGCTTCGAATTCAGGCAGGCGGCAATCCCGCCGATCCCCCAAACCGCAAAAAGATCGGCAAAAAACATCGCCGTCCCGCCGTGGGTAATCAGGAATAAGTCGCCCTTGCCAAACTTGTTTTCCTTCAGGTAAGAAATGCGCCTCAGGGTTTGAGCCCTAACCTCCCCGGAGGTCCAGTGAACACCTGACGCCAGGTCGGTGATCCCGCCGGATTTGATTTCCAGGAATAAGGTATTCAGGGATGACATTCCGGATCCTCCCCCTAAGACCCTTGGTCCGCCAGGGAAGCCAGCCACTCTTCCTTCAGCATGCCGTAAATGTGAAGGTCAGCCCGGCCGCCGCCGATGCCCTCCACCCGTTGGCGCAGCTGCCCTTCTTTGGTGAACCCGAAGTGCTTTAAGATGCCAATTGAGGCCGGGTTAGCTCCCCTGATCCGGACTTCAATCTTGTTGGCGCCAAGAACCTTGAAAATAAAATCAAAGAAGGGCGTTACCACCTCGGTTGCGGTGTGCTTGCCCCAATAGTTCTTGTCGCCGATACAAATATTGGGAACGGCGATGCCAATATCGGATTCCACAAAAAGGGTATAAAAGCCGATCAATTCGTCATTGCTTTTTAAGTAAATACCAAAATGAAACTTGTCCCGGTTGTTGAACTGCCTGACGTGGTCGGTGGCCATTTTCAGGTCCCAGTTTCTGGGGGGAAAGCCGAAACCTTTCTGGATTTCAGCATCGTTCCACCAGCCAAGATAGGTTTCATTGACATCATCAGGGGTAAACGTGCGCACGTAAAAACGCTCGGTTTCAATTCTTAACGGTTCGCCTGGTTGCCAAGGATTCATTTTTTAGCCATTTTGTTATTTGTCTTTTTGTCTGCGTCGCCATTCTTCGCAAGTTAGCGTGTAATATGAGATTTCTACCGGCTGGCCATCTTGCTGGAGGTCTTTGTGAGGTTTAGTTATAACCAGTTTAAAGCCAAATTTCTTGTAAAGTTTTTTGATCACGGGATTGTCTCCTACAAT
The DNA here is from genome assembly GCA_022566215.1 of Pseudomonadota bacterium. GTDB lineage: Bacteria > Pseudomonadota > Alphaproteobacteria > Sphingomonadales > SMXR01 > SMXR01. Next base: position 5,530 of record JADFJJ010000015.1, read on the forward strand.
CTTTCCGACGATCAGGTAATGTCCCATGGCATTAAACCGGTAGTTCAACATATGCGGACCAACTTCTGAAATTACTCCCTTGTTTTGCCATTCCTTTTCTCCAATACAGACACTCGATTCAGAGGAATTATCATCCGGGTTGGTTATAAAAGAATAATATCCAATCAGATGATCGTTTTCCTTGACAAAAATTCCCAGATGAAACTGGCTGAAGTTATCAAAAGACTTCACATGTTTGAGCGCATCATCCAGTGTCCAGTTACAAGGTTGATGACCAAACCCCCTCTGGATATCGGCATCGTTCCACCAGCCTAGATAAGTCTCATTAACATCCTCTGGTGTAAACGTGCGTAGATAAAAACGCTCGGTTTCAATTCTTAAAGGTTCGCCTAGTTGCCAGTTGGTCATGATATCTTCTCCTGTGCTAGGCTTAATGCAAAAGAAAATGTTTGGCAAATAGCGCGAACTGGTACACTTTAGTGGCCATGAAAATTTCCCGGTAATAATTCACGAGGGGGACTGGTTATGGGTGTTTTTAAATGGGTGGTTTTAACGGTTTTACTGGCGGTTCTGGTGGTTTTTTACGGGCCGCCGAACAGCCCGGCGCAAGCGCCCGGTCCTTATCCTGAGCTGTACAAGGTCACCCTGCTTCGGGCGGCGCCCGGCAAACTTTCCGACCTGATCGATTTCCTGGTCCAGCAAAAAAAGGACGGCTATTACGCCGCCCTGGGCGAAAGGCCGCCGATGATCATGCGCCATTCCCAGGGGGACCAGTGGGATTTGTTTTTGCTGCAGCCGATCGGCAGTTACCGGGCCTATTTTTCCGGCGAAAAAGACCATCGCGCCTACCGTACCACCATCAATGGGTTGAGCGTCTTCCGCGAGGAACTTTTCGCCTTTGGCCCGCCCGCCGCGGAAGCAGAAGCGCTCTATGCCGAAAATGCTTTTTTCCACATTGAAATGTTCGCCGCCCTGGCCGGCCAGCACGATGCCCTGCTGGGCGAGCGGGTCATGGAAAACCACTATCTGATAGCGACCGGCAGAAATCCTAACCTGATATTTATTGGCGATGTGGGCTCGGACTTCGACAGCTTTACGATCGGCTTTTACCCTTCATTGAAAGAATTCGCCGCCCCGGCGCCAGTTTCTGATCAGGAAGCCAATCAGGCGGCGATAGCGGCCGGGTTCGAGGGGCGCTCCTCAATCGGATTTTATTTAAGGGAGTTTCTTTCCTATCACCACGACACGCTTGCCACCAAGGTGGAATAATGAAAGGTTTTTCAGGTCCCTTATTTCTGTAGTTTGAAACCTTTGAAAATGCCCCCATATAGACTAGGGTCTGGACCGGTCATATGGGGATGTCCGGGCCAACATAAGACCGGTCATATGGGGATGTCCGGGCCAACATAAGACCGGTCATATGGGGATGCCCGGGCCAACATAAGAAGAATGGAATGATTTGATTTGGTAGCTTTTTTTCAGCTCCTGGGTGGTCTGGTCCTGCTCGTCTATGCCGGGGATGCCTTGATCCGTGGTTCTGTTTCCATGGCGCGCCGCCTGAACGTTTCGCCCTTGATTATTGGCCTGACGATTGTCGCCTTTGGCACCTCGGTGCCGGAACTGGTGGTGGGCATTGATGCGGTCCTGACCAAAGTTCCGACGCTGGCGCTCGGGAATGTGGTTGGCTCAAATATTGCAAACATCTGGCTGGTGATTGGCCTGCCAGCGGTGATCGCCCCGATGCTGTGTCCTGCGCATCGCCTTTCGCACAATATGATCGCCATGTTACTTGCCACGGTGGGCTTTATCGCCATGGCCTTTACCGGTGAGTTTACGGCCATCAAGGGGATGGTTTTACTGGCTGGACTTTTGATTATTTTATTTTTTCTCGCCAGAAAAGACAAAAAAAGCGCCAGCTACCAGGAAATCCTGGGGAAAATGAAAGGGGTCCCGGAAAAACCGGATTCGTTCCGGATTTCCGCCCTGATTATCTTAGGCGGCTTGGTTGGCCTTGGCATCGGCGCTCATTTTTTCGTTGCTGGTGCGGTTGATTTCGCCCGGATGATGGGCGTGACGGAAGCGGTGATCGGCCTGACCCTGGTGGCGTTTGGGACATCCATTCCAGAACTGGCGACCGCCTTGGCCGCCGCTTTGCGCCGGCATTGCGATGTCGCCATAGGTACCGTTATCGGCAGTAATATTTTCAATCTCCTTGGCATCATCGGGATTTCATCAATGTTCGGGACCATCCCCGTGCCGGCGGGTTTTTTGAACTTCGACTTGTGGGTCATGCTGTTTGCTTCACTGACATTCGTGCCAATTTGCCTTTACCGGAAGAATATCTCCCGCAACGTCGGGCTAATGTTTTGCCTGGCGTACATTACCTACATTGTGTTCCTGGCCCAAAGGGGGTCAGACAGTCAATATATGAATCCATTGGCGGGGTTGATAGGATGAGCACGGGCGCACTTCTCATTACCGGGGCGGGGAAAAGAATCGGCAAGGAAATTGCCTTGTTGCTCGGGGCTTGCGGATACCATATCGGGGTGCATTACCATACCTCGCAAGCGGGTGCGGACCAAGTGGCGAAGGCGATCAGCAAGGGGGGCGGACATGCCGTCGCCTTAAAGGCCGATTTGAGGAACGCCGGCCAGGCCAGCGCCCTGGTCCGGAACGCCGCCGAAAAACTGGGACAGCCGGTAACGGGTCTGGTTAACAATGCCGCGGCGTTTGTGGAAGATACTCTGGAGACCTTTACCAGCGACAGTTTCGATGCCAATTTTGAGACCAATCTCAAGGCGCCAATGATGCTCTCCCGGGCCTTTGCCGCTTCCCTCCCCAAGGGCCAGGAGGGGTCGATAGTCAATATCATCGACCAGCGGGTTCTGACCAGAAGCAAGGGGTTTCTGACCTACACCATCAGCAAGCACGCCCTGTTCGCCCTGACCCGGATTCTGGCGGCCGAATTGGCGCCGGCTATTCGCGTCAACGGCATCGGCCCGGGGCCAACCCTGCCCAACCCCTACCAAAGCAAGGAGGATTTTGAAAAGGAAGTCCAGGGCCTGCCCCTGAAGCGCGGCCCGGCCCCGCGCGAGATTGCCGCCCTGGTAAAATTCCTGCTTGAAACCCCGGCCATGACCGGACAAATGATTGCCCTTGACGGTGGCCAGCACCTTGGCTAGGGAACCTTTATGAAAAGCAAAAAAGCGATACCGGCCAATAATCTCCATCCCCTGAAAATTGCCGATGTAGAGCGCGGCATCCGTCACGTCTTTATCCGTGATTATGTGACCGGAGCCTTGATCGGCGCCTATGATCATGAAACCGGGCGAAGCCAGAAAATCCGTATTAACGTAGATATGTCGGTTAATGAAGCCGGCGGCGGCCATGGCGACCGGCTGGAAAATGTCGTTTGTTATGACCAGGTCATCCGGGGAATCGAAACCATCCTGGGAGCCGGACACATCAACCTGGTGGAAACCCTGGCGGAAAGAATAGCCGATCTGGTCCTGCAAGACCGCCGGATTACCGCTATTCGGGTTCGGGTCGAGAAACTGGGTGCGGTCAGCGGCGCGGCCAGCGTCGGGGTGGAAATTGAACGCAAATCGGGGGCGATTTAACCCCTTAAGCCGTTCAAATTTTTAGCTAATTCTGATTCTCACCAAAATTAATTGTACACATTCACAATTTTTGCAATTTCTGCTCTTTGGGCTTTAAAATTTGTTGCAAAAAAACCCCACTTGTTTCACATTGACAAACAGAAAAACCAATAAAAACAATAAGTTAATAGTTTTGCCTATTTTTTAGGCAAAATGAAAATAAGCCTTGAATTGCGCGGGTTTGGGGGCTTTGAAGTGAAAATACACACAAAGTTATCCACAGGTTTGGTGGATAGTTTATGAGCGAAACGTGGCCCGGAAAAGTGAACTTGGAACGGCATCTAGCGCAACCCCTTAAAAGTCTTGAAGAAATCGTCCCGGGCGCACCGGAAAATCCCTTAAAGTACGCTGGCGCTTTCCGCCCCGGTGATTTATGTTTCGATCTTATGAGCGGGAAAAAAAATATCACCCCCAACCTCGATTTGGGCCTGAGGGTCATCCAAAAGCAGTTGAAAACACTGACCGGACAACCTGGAGTTTACCGCATGGCCGATTCCGGGGGGAATATTCTGTACGTCGGCAAGGCCAAGAACCTGAAAAAAAGGGTGGTCAGCTATACCCGCCTCAAGATGCTCTCCAACCGGCTGAAAAAAATGGTCTCCCTGACCGCCTCGATGGAAATTATCACCACCCATACCGAGGCCGAAGCGCTGCTGCTGGAAGCCAACCTGATCAAAAAGCTGAAACCCCACTACAATATCCTGCTCAGAGACGACAAATCGTTCCCGTATATTCTTCTACGGACCGATCACCCGTGGGCGCAGATCACCAAACACCGCGGCGCCCAGAAAAAGGACGGAGAATATTTTGGCCCCTTCGCCGCAGCTTCGGCGGTCAACAAAACCCTCAACACCCTGCAAAAAATTTTCCTGTTGCGCTCGTGTTCCGATTCGGTTTTCAGCGCCCGCACCCGGCCCTGCCTTTTGTACCAGATCAAACGCTGCTCGGCCCCGTGCGTTGATAAAATTACGCCCGCTGATTATGCCCGGCTGGTGAATGACGCGCGGATTTTCCTCAAGGGTAAAAAAACCGGCATCCAAAAGCGCCTGGCCGGGGAAATGAAAACCGCCAGCGATGCCAGGGAATATGAAAAAGCGGCGAGGTTCCGCGACCGGCTGCAAGCCCTGACCCGCATCCAGGCCCATCAGCTGATCCACGCCAAAGGGCTGGGCGATGCTGATATTATCGCCATCGCCAGTATCGCCGGGGTGACCGCTGTCCAAGTGTTTTTCTTCCGCGCCGGGCAAAACTGGGGCAATCGCTCCTACTTTCCCCGCCACGCCAGGGAGGAGCCGGAAGGAGCTGTGCTGGGGGCGTTTATCAGTCAGTTTTATGCCAACAAACCGATCCCGAAGCTGATTCTAGTCAACACCGTTCCGGAAAGCCGCATGGTCATGGAGCAGGCCTTCAGTGAAAAATCCGGCCGCCGGGTGACCATTTCCAAACCCCAGCGGGGACGGCGCAAAAACCTGGTGCTGGAAGCCGGGCTTAACGCCCTCGGGGCCTTGAAGCGGCGGCTGGCGGAAAATACCGCCGAGAAGAAAATCCTCGAAAAACTGGTCAGGATTTTTTCCATTGAGGGCGATCTGGAACGCATCGAGGTTTACGACAACAGTCATATTTCAGGAAAATACGCGGTCGGCGCGATGATCGTGGCGGGGCCCGGGGGGTTTACCAAAAACGCTTACAGAAAATTTAACATTCGCTCTGGGGAATTAAGCCCGGGGGATGACTACGGCATGATGCGCGAGGTGTTTACCCGCCGTTTTTCACGCCTGGTCAAGGAAGACCCGGACCGCGCGGCGGGCCACTGGCCCGATCTGGTCCTGATTGACGGCGGCAAAGGCCAGTTAAGCGCCGCCCATGACGTCCTGACCGAAATGGGGATCGAGGATTTGTGTCTGGTGGCCATCTCCAAAGGCCCCGACCGCCATGCCGGGCGGGAACAGTTTCATATCAGGGGCCAGGCATCGTTCACCCTGCCAACCGCCTCGGCGGAGCTTTACTATCTGCAGCGTCTTCGTGATGAAGCCCATCGGTTCGCGATTTCCGCTCACCGGGCCCGGCGGAAGAAAAATATCTACGCCTCCCCGCTTGATAACATCTCCGGCGTGGGGCCCGGGCGAAAACGGGCGCTGCTTAATCATTTCGGTTCGGCCGCCGCCGTCAAGGAAGCGGGGAGGAAAGACCTGGAGGCGGTCAAGGGCATCAGCAAATCTACCGCTCAGGCCATTTATGACTTTTTTCATGAGCAAGGTTGACGAAATCCGCAGATGGCATATCTTGGCCCGAGGGGTAAACCATGAAACACCTTCCGAACATCCTGACGCTGTCGAGAATTTTTGTCATTCCGGTGCTGATCGCATCGTTCTACCTGCCGGCTCCGTGGGGTAACTGGGTGGCGTTCGTGGTCTTCACCCTGGCCGGGATAACCGATTATTTCGATGGGCTTATCGCCCGAACCTTTGAGGTTACCTCAAAGCTGGGCCAGTTTCTCGATCCGGTCGCCGACAAGCTGATGGTCGCCGCCACCCTTTTGATGCTGACCGCGTTCGGCACCATTTCCGGCATCCATATCCTGGCCGCGATGGTGATCCTGCTGCGGGAAATTCTAGTCTCGGGCTTGCGCGAATTCTTATCCGGCATGGAGGTTTCGGTGCCGGTCACCAAAATTGCCAAATGGAAAACCGCATTCCAGATGATTGCCCTTGGTGCGCTTCTGATCGGCAATGCCGCACCGCCATGGCTGCCGGCGATGGAAATTGGTCTGACGCTTTTGTGGCTGTCGGCCATCTTCACCCTTTATACCGGCTATGATTATCTCAAGGCCGGTCTCAGGCATTTTTAGCGAGGAACCCCCGATGAAACTGGTTTATTTCGCCTGGGTCAGGGAGCGCATCGGCCTCGACTTTGAGGCCGTCACCCCGCCGCAGGAGGTTAAAACAATTTCCGCGCTGGCCGATTGGCTGTGCGCCAGGGGAGACAATTACAGATACGCCCTGGCGGACCGGTCCGCCATCAGGGTCGCCCGCAACCAGACCTTTGTCGGCTGGGACGAAGCCATCAGTGAGGGCGATGAGGTGGCCTTTTTCCCGCCGGTGACGGGGGGCTGAGGCCCTAGGTATGACAGTCAAAATCCAGAAAGAAGACTTCGATGCCCCTCTGGAAGTTGGGGCGATGTATGACAATTGCGCCAATCCCGGCGCGGTTGTCACTTTTACCGGCCTGGTGCGCAGCCGCGATAATGATAAGGAACTGATCGCGCTGGAACTGGAACACTATCCGGGCATGGGGGAGAAGCAGCTGGAAAAAATCGTCGCCGAAGCCCGGAAGCGCTGGGATCTTCAGGATTGCCTGGTGATCCACCGGTTCGGGCGCTTGAAACCGAAAGAGCAGATCGTTTTGGTGGCCTGTATTTCAGCGCACCGGGGGGATGCCTTTGCGGCTGCGTCTTTTTTGGTGGACTGGCTGAAAACCAAAGCTCCGTTCTGGAAAAAGGAAATTTATGCGGACGGATCAACCTGGGTTCAAGAACGCCGGGAAGACATTGAACGGGCCGGATAACAGAAAACCAGGCGTTCAGGATGACAATTCCTTGCTGCGCGCCGCGGCTTTTAAAATCGCCTTTTCCATCAACGCCTTGAGACCGCCATCCGCCATCAGGATGCTCAGCGCCGCCTCGGTGGTGCCCCCCGGGCTGGTAACTTTCTGGCGCAGCGCCGCCGCCTCTTCACCGGACGCTTCCAGCAGGGCCGCGGACCCTGTAAAAGTCTCCCGCGCAAGTTTCATCGCGGCCTCTGGTTCCAGCCCGGCCTTGAGGCCGGCCCCGGCGAGCGCTTCCACCATATAAAAAAAGTACGCCGGGCCGGAACCGGAAAGCGCGGTGACGGCATCCAGCGCATCCTCGGATGTCACCCGGACCACCTCGCCGACGCAGGAAAACAACCCTTCGGCCAGGCCGATATCCTGATCGCTTGCGGCCTTGTTTCCAATCACCGCGCTGATCCCCTTGCCGACCGCTGCCGGGGTATTGGGCATGGCGCGGATGATCGCGGTATCCTTGCCGAACTGTTTTTCAAACACCCGAATCCTGGTTCCGGCGGCGATCGAGAGCAGCAGGGTTTCCTGCAAGGGAATATGGCCGGCCAGATCAAAAACATCGGCCATGAATTGCGGCTTGACGGCAAAGACAACGATCCGGGGCGGGTTGATCGCGCCCATCGCGGCAAGACTTTCAAACACCCGCAGCTGGTCCACGCCCAGGCTGTTCCGGATTTCTTCCCGCCCTCTGGGATCAACGACAATCACCGCCTCCGCCGACAGGCCGGCCCTGAGCCAGCCCTTCAGAAGGGCTCCGCCCATCTGGCCCGCGCCGATCAGAAGCAAAGGCTTGCTGCGCGTTATTTCAGAAAAAAACGCCATCAAGAATGTGTAACTGAAATTAAACGAAAGCTAAAGGTTAAGCTTCACCAACGGTGTTAAGCATGGCTGCATCCAGCGCCTCGGCCGGGCTTTTATCGTTCCAGGCGACAAACTGGAACACCGGGTAAAAGCGTTCGCACTCGGTCAGCGCGATCTCCATCAGCATACTGGAATTTGATGAGCTGATGCCGTTCACCCCCTCTTCCGCCAGCGAGGCATGCCGGAACATGATGACGTTGTCTTCGTCCCAGATCTCAAAATGGCCCAGCCACAGACGCTCGTTCAGGATGGAGAGGGTTTCATAAACCTGCTGTTTGCGGTCTTCCGGGACGGTCAGGTCCAGGATGCAGGCAAGTTGCAGAATCTGGCCTTCCTCCTGCCAGTAAAAGCGGAGAAAATATTCGCACCACTTGCCCTTGACCGTGGCGGAAATTTCTTCGTCGGACATGCGCTCATAGGGCCAGCCGTTGACCCCCAGCACGTGTTCGATATTCTCCAATGGGTTAACCAATGCGGGATCGGCATCGTCAGAAAATAGAGTGGCCATCGTTTCAAGCTCCCTAAACAATGCGGCTTGCCGGGTTATATCCCGTTTCTCCCCTCCCAGCCCGGCACCATAAAAAACACAATATGTGGTTAAAATGAGCCGGCAGCCACTAGATATAGCCTGCCACTGCTTTAACAGAAGAGCAAGAGGGAAAAGTTAATTTATGCGATTTTTTTTATTTTTTAGCTTTTGCGGGTGATTTTGGTGATGATTTTTCAAGCTTGCCCAGGCGCTTTTTCAGGTCCTGGTTCTCCGCTTTCATCTTCAACAGCATTTCTTTCAGAACCTCAAACTCATCACGCGGGACCAGGTCAAACTCTGACGCCAGGCGCTCGATCCGGGCCCGCACCATCGCATCGCATTCCTTCCTGACGCTATCAAGGGTGGCCACCAGGCCGTTGGCCAGTTTGGAAAGGTCGTCGAGGATCGGATTATCGGTCTGCATTTTTTCTATCCCGGGATCGTTTGCCACGTTGGTTAAGGGGACTTTACCCTCAAGCCTCAAGGGTTGTCAAAATAACAAATTGTTTACACCCCTTTTTCTTGACAAGTGACCCCAAGCGGCCATGATTGCACCCGGGCGCCCGTGACAAATAAAAAGGAATGACCATGACGTTTGAGCCAATTTTAGCCGTTCTTGAGTACCACAATATCTCTCCGGATATTTTCCGCATCGGGCCGTTTGCACTGCGCTGGTATTCCTTGAGTTATATCGCCGCGCTGGTGTTCGGCTGGTGGTGGATGGCCCGTTACGCCAGGAAAGGAAAAACCCCCTATAACCGCCCGCAGCTGGACGATTTTGTCTTCTGGGCGCTGGTGGGGGTGTTTCTGGGCGGCCGGCTGGGCTATGTTTTATTCTATAATCTGTCGGATTATCTGGATAGACCGCTGGATATTCTCAAAATCTGGGAAGGGGGAATGTCGTTTCACGGCGGTCTGCTGGGGGTGATAGCGGCGGTCTTTTTCGTCACCCGCAAACACAAGATAAATATTTACAGTTTTTCCGATTACTTGGCCTGCGCGGTTCCCGCCGGGCTGTTTTTCGGGCGCGTCGCCAATTTTATCAACGGTGAGCTTTACGGCGCCCCCAGCCAGCTGCCGTGGGCGATGCCGTTCCCCGGCGGCGGGCTTGAGGCGCGCCACCCCAGCCAGCTTTATGAAGCCGCCCTGGAGGGATTGCTGCTGTTTATGGTCCTCAATTTCATGATGACCAGAACTGGAGCGAGAAAATTCCCGGGCATGATTGTCGGGATGTTTTTCACCGGCTACGGGATCTCCCGCTACCTGGTGGAATTTGTCCGCCTGCCCGATGCCCACCTGGGCAAGCTGTGGGGGGTGATCAGCATGGGGCAACTGCTGTCTTTGCCGATGGTGGCCTTCGGGCTTTATCTGATTGTCACCAGCCTGAAGCGGGGCGCGGAGGCGGCCAATAAAGCATGACCGCCCTGCATGATCATATTTGCGATGTGATCCGGAGCGATGGGCCGATGACCGTGGCCCGCTATATGGAGATCTGCCTGACCCACCCGGAGCAGGGCTATTATACCACCCGGGACCCGCTCGGCGCCGCTGGTGATTTTACCACCGCGCCCGAGGTTAGCCAGATGTTCGGGGAGCTGATTGGCTTATTTCTGGCCGATTACTGGCTCGGCATAGGCCGCCCGTCGCCGGTTCATTTGATAGAGCTGGGGCCCGGGCGCGGAACCCTGATGGCCGATGCCCTGAGAGCCATGAAAATCGTCCCGGACTTGACCGGGGCCGTCCAGGTCCATTTTATCGAAGTCAACCTGGCCCTCAAGGAAATGCAGAAAAAAGCCGTGCCAGGCGCCAGCTGGCCGGGCAGCCTGGATGAAATTCCGCCCGGGTTCTGCTTTGTTGTCGCCAACGAATTTTTCGATTGTCTGCCGGTTCGCCAGTTTATCAAAACCTCCCCCGGCTGGGCTGAGCGGATGGTCACCCTGGAGGACGGCAAGCTGGTTTTTACCCAAGGTGAGGTTGCCGGCCCGCTGGCGCTGCCGGAAGCCGGATTTAATCCCGGCGACATCATCGAGGCCTGCCCTCAAGGCGCGTTCTGGATCAGCGCTATTGCACAGCGTCTGAAAGATTTCGGCGGCCTGGCGCTGATTATCGATTATGGCTACGGCCGGGAAGGCGCAGGCGACACCTTCCAGGCGGTAAAAAACCACAAGCCCGCCGCTGTGCTGGAAAGCCCGGGGCAGTGTGACCTGACCGCCCATGTTAATTTTGTGGAGCTGAAGGAAAAGGCGGAACAAAACGGCCTGACCGCTTACGGGCCGGTCGCCCAAGGCATTTTCCTGCAAAACATCGGCATTGAAGCGCGCGCCGGAAAGCTTTTGGACCAAGCCAATAAAAAACACAAAAAGGACATACTTTCGGCGGTGAAAAGGCTGGTCTCCAAAGATGAAATGGGCGAGTTGTTCAAGGTGCTTTGCCTCGCCAAAAAAGGTGAGCCGGCCCCGGCCGGTTTCGATCAGGATCAATGACGCTCAAGGCTTACAGATCACCGGATATCCCTTCAGGAGAAATCCGGCACGGGTTTTTTACCCGCCATGGCGGGGTCTCGGCGGGACTTTACCAAAGCCTCAATTGCGGGCCCGGATCAGATGATAAAAAAGCGGCGGTTGTCGAAAACCGGCGGCGCGCCAGCCGCTATCTGGCTGGGGCTGAGGGGCCATTGGCGACCCTTCATCAAATCCATTCCGCCAAGGTGGTGGTTGCCGCTCAGCCCTTCCCGCTGGACAATCTGCCAAAAGCCGATGCCCTGGTCAGCACCACAAAAGGCTTGGTGATAGGGGTTTTGACCGCCGATTGCGCCCCCATTTTGTTCGCCGACGCGGCAGCAGGGGTGATCGGGGCGGCTCACGCCGGGTGGCGCGGGGTGCTGGCGGGAATTCTGGAAAACACCATCGCCGCCATGGAAACCCTGGGCGCGGACAGGAAGAACATAACGGCCGCCATTGGCCCCTGTATTGCCCAGGCGTCTTATGAAGTGGGGCGGGATTTTTATCATCCTTTCATTTCCGCCGACCCTGGTTACGGTGATTTTTTCAGTCCCGGCAAAAAAGATCGGCGCTTCTTCGACCTGGAGGGTTTCGTAAAAATGAGGCTACAAGCCGCCGGCCTGGAAGGCGTTGGGGTTCTTTCTCACGATACCTACCGGGACGACCGGGAATTTTTCAGCTACCGGCGCACCTGCCACAAAAAAGAGGCAGATTACGGCCGCCAGTTATCCGCCATTTGTTTATCCGGAACCGGGTAAAGAAAGTGCTCATTAGCGGATTTACAAACCCCCCACCGGCTGGTAAACGAGCGAGTGGGTTTTAGCCCGCCCAAAGGGAGGGATGGCGATGAAATTACTGGCGGCCAACAGCAACCGCGCCTTAAGCGAAGCGATCGGCAAGTATCTCAACCTGCCTTTGACCAAGGTCATTGTAAAACGTTTTTCCGACCAGGAAATTTTTGTTGAAATCCTGGAAAACGTCCGTGGCGAGGATGTTTTCGTTCTCCAGTCGACCAGCTACCCGGCCAACGACCATGTCATGGAACTGCTGATCTGTATTGATGCCTTAAGGCGCGCCTCGGCGCGCCGCATTACCGCGGTTATCCCCTATTTCGGCTATGCCCGCCAGGACCGCAAACCCGGCCCGAGAACGCCGATCTCGGCCAAGCTGGTGGCCAACCTGATCACCACCGCCGGGGCCGACCGGGTGCTGACCATGGACCTCCACGCCGGGCAAATTCAGGGCTTTTTTGATATCCCGACCGACAACCTTTACGCCGCGCCGGTGATGACCCGTGATATTCTGAAGAAATTCAAGGATAAAAAACTGATGATTGTCTCGCCCGACGTCGGCGGCGTGGTGCGCGCCCGCGCTTATGCCAAGCGGGTCAATGCGCCGCTGGCGATCATCGACAAGCGCCGGGCAAAGGTCAACGAATCCGAGGTGATGAACATCATCGGCAAGGTCCAGGGCCAGGATTGCGTCATGGTCGACGACATCAGCGATACCTCGGGCACCCTGTGCCATGCCGCCGAGGCCCTGATCGACGCGGGCGCCGCATCGGTCAGCGCCTATGTCGCCCACGGGGTGCTTTCGGGCCCGGCGGTTGAGAGGATTTCCTCCTCGGTCCTCAAGGAGGTGGTGATTACTGACAGCATCGAGGCCAATGATGAGGTCAAGGCCTGCAAGAAAATCCGCATTGTTTCCATCGCCCCGCTGATTGGTGAGGCGATCCGGCGGATCAGCCTGGAGACGTCGGTTTCCAGCCTGTTCGACTGACCAGACAATTTACCGGGAATTTCCTTGAAATCAGTTGCATTTCCGCCGCTGGCGGAGTACCAAGGCCGCGTTCAATTCCGCCAAGGCATCCCTGGAGGCTTGGCGGACGGCCAAAGAAATTGAGCCGGTATTAAAACGGAGATAAAAAATGGCTAAAGTAACCGAATTAAAAGTTGAGCCGCGCGAGAGGGCAGGAAAGGGATCCGCCCGCGCAGCACGGCGCGCCGGGCTGGTTCCGGCCGTCATCTACGGCGATAAAAAACCGCCGGTCATGATCAATATTCCCCGCAATGAGCTGGTCCGGCTTTTCAACCGCGGCGGTTTCATGACCCAGCTGTTCGAATTGAAACTGGACGGCCAGAGCCAGAAGGTCCTGCCCCGTGATTTGCAGCTGCACCCGGTTTCGGACCAGCCGCTGCATATCGATTTCCTGCGCCTGAGCGCTGGCGCCAAGGTGGTAATCGAAATTCCGGTTCGCTTCCTGGATGAGGAAGAGTGTGAAGGGATCGCGCGCGGCGGGGTGCTGAACATCGTCCGCCATACCATTGAATGCAGCTGCCCGATGGACGCCATTCCGGAGTTTTTCGAGGCTAGCCTCGCCGGCCTGGATATCGGCGACAGCGTCCACATCAGCGAAATGACCCTGCCTGAGGGGGTCGAGCCGACCGTTTCCGACCGTGACTTTACCGTCGCCACCATCGCCGCGCCGGTTGAAGAGGTGATCGAGGAAGTAGAAGAAATCGAAGAAGAGCTTCTCGAGGGTGAGGAAGGCGAAGAGGGCGTTGAAGGCGCCGAAGGCGAAGAAGGCGCTGAAGGCGCCGAAGACGGGGAAGCTTCCAAGAAAGACGGCAAGAAGGAAGAAGGGGGCAGCGACTAGGGTCTGGACTCAATCTGTTAGCGGGAGCTTGAACATGATCCTTTTTGTCGGCCTGGGAAATCCTGGAAACAGTTACGCTAAAAACCGCCATAACGTTGGTTTTATGGCGGTGGAAGCGCTGGCCGGGGCGTTTTCCTTCAGCCCCTTTAAAAAACGCTTCCAGGGCCAGTTCGCGGAAGGCAAGATTGGCCGCCACAAGGTTTTTATCCTTAAGCCCGAGACCTTTATGAACCGCTCCGGCCCTTCGGTGAGCAAGGCCGTGCGCTTTTACAAAATTCCCCTCAAGAACGTTTATGTCTTTTATGACGAGCTGGACCTGACCCCGGGCAAGGTGCGCCTGAAAGAGGGGGGCGGGGCGGCCGGCCATAACGGCCTGCGCTCGCTGATCGCCCATGTGGGTGAGGCCTTCAAGCGGGTCCGGATCGGCATCGGCCATCCCGGCCACAAGGATCTGGTGCATGGCTATGTCCTGACCAATTTCCTGCGGGAAGAGCAGGTGTGGGTCAAGGCCCTGCTGGAGGTTCTGCCCAAGCTGGCCCCGCTGCTGGTCAAGGGTGAGGATGCCCGTTTCCAGAACGACGTGGCGCTCCATATGGCCCGGTCTGTGAAAAGAGAAGAAAAATAAGTGGGATTTAAATGCGGCATTGTTGGTCTGCCCAACGTCGGCAAATCAACCCTTTTCAACGCCCTGACGCAAACCGCGTCGGCGGCCTCCGAGAACTATCCTTTTTGCACCATCGAACCCAATATCGGCCAAGTGCCGGTGCCGGATGCGCGATTGCACAAAATCGCGAAAATCGCCAAATCCGCCAAAGCCATCGAGACCCGGTTGATGTTTGTCGACATCGCCGGCCTGGTGCGGGGCGCCAGCAAGGGTGAGGGCCTGGGCAATAAATTTCTCGGTAATATCCGCGAGGTCGACGCCATCATTCATGTCCTGCGCTGCTTTGAGGATGAAGACGTCACCCATGTGGAAAAGCAAATCTCGCCCACCTCGGACGCCGGGACGGTCGAGACCGAGCTGATGCTCTCCGACCTTGAAAGGCTGGAGCGAAAGAAACAGGCTCTAATTAAAAGGGTGCGCGGAAATGATAAAGAAGCCAGGGCCGCCCTGCCGGTCGTGGACGGGCTGATCGCTCTTTTGGCCGCAGGCAAGCCGGGCGGATTTTTCCAGCCCAAGGATGCGGATGAAAAAAGAATCGTCAAAAATCTCCAGCTTCTGACCACCAAGCCGGTTCTCTATGTCGCCAACGTCGGGGAGCAGGATGCCGCCGCCGGCAATGCCTATTCCAGGCAGGTTCAGGATATGGCAAAAGCGAACGGGGCCGGGGCGGTGGTAATCTCCGCCGCCATAGAAGCGGAAATCGCATTGATGGCCCGCGCCGAGCAAAAAGAATTTCTGGAAGCCATCGGCCTGACCGAAACCGGCCTTTCCAAGGTGATCCGCGCCGGTCATAAGCTTTTGGATCTGATTACTTTTTTTACCGCCGGGCCGAAGGCCGCCAGGTCGTGGACGGTCAGGAAGGGCGCCAAAGCGCCAAAAGCCGCAGGCGTCATTCATGGCGATTTTGAAAAGGGGTTTATCCGGGCCGAAACCATATCCTATCCGGATTATGCCGCCCTCGGCGGTGAACAGGGCGCCAGGGATGCCGGGAAGATGCGTCTCGAGGGCAAGGACTACGTGGTTCAGGATGGCGACGTCATACACTTCCGGTTCGCCAATTAGGGCTCTGACCTCACCGTACTTTGAAATGGTGTGACTGGCTGGGAAGACTGTTTCCAGTCATAGTCATTATCATGTCCGGGATTAAAAAAGTTGTCATTCTTTTATTAATTATCCTTGCTCCCCTAACTGCTCTTGGCCAGGGGCCGGGTGAAAGTTTCGAGGAGATGATCAGACGGGTTGAGTGGCCAAATACAGACTTTTCCATAACCCTGGTTGACCTTGACGAGATCCATCATGGCGGCCCGGCGAAGGACGGTATACCGGCGATAGATGATCCAAAATTTGTACCAGTCCGTCTGATTAAGAATATTGCCGGAACCGAGCCGGTTATAACCGTTGAAATTAACGGGGAAGCCCGTGCTTACCCGTTCCGGGTTTTGATGTTCCATGAGATTGTGAACGATAAAATCAGGGGTGTACCCATAACCATTACATTCTGCCCGCTGTGCAACACAGCGATCGTCTTTTCCCGGGAAATAGAAGGAAGGGTTCTGGATTTCGGGGTCACCGGGTGGCTGCGGAATTCAGATTTGGTCATGTACGACCGACAAACCGAAAGCTGGTGGCAGCAATTTACCGGCAGGGCGATCATCGGCGAAATGGCCAGCCAAACCCTGACAAAAATTCCTGCCCGCATTGAATCGTTTGCAAACTTTAAAAAGCGCTACCCCCAGGGTGATGTTCTGGTTCCCAACAAACCGGGGCGTCGGGATTATGGGGTTAATCTTTACGAAGGCTATGATGCCCTGCCCCGTCCTTTTTATCAGCTAAAGGATTTTCCGGAAAACATAAAGCCGATGGCCCGGGTGGTGACGGTGGGAAACCGCGCCTGGGCGCTTACATTGGTTCGCAAAGTCGGCAAGATTGTCACTGAAGACGGGCTGGTTATCACCTGGGAAGAGGGTCAGAATTCTGCTTTGGACAGCCGCCGGATCGATCAGGGCCGCGATGTCGGGAATGTTCTGGTGCAGAAAAAAACCGAAACAGGTTTAAAAGATGTTGTCTACGGAGTTGATTTTGCCTTTGCATTTCACGCCTTTTACCCGGATAGCCCTATTATAGTTAAATAACTCCCCTTATTTTTATCCTGTTGGCAGCGAACTGCCAGGCCCGGATAGTCTCTGCCCATTGGCAAGCCGGGATCATTGTATTATTGTTAAATAAGAGGAGGAGGCAATCTTATGAAGGCCAAGTATCTTAAAGTTTTGGGTTTGGCGGGTTCACTGTTTGTGGCCGCATGCGCCACCGGGCCATCCGGGTACGATGTCTATCGCATCACCGAAGACGATCTCCTTATTCTTCAAACCGCAAGATCCCTGCTCGGTGAAGAAGACCAGTGGGCTCACCACGAAGAAACCCAATGCGACCTGGGGGCGGTTGCCTGGACCCTGTTTTGCGCCCTGCAAAAGGCCTCTTATGATGTTTTGGGTGAGTTTCAGCTGCGCCGCCCAGCGCTCGAGGAAGTGCGGGTGGTGGTCGAACAGCTGGCCGGGCAAACCTTTGAGAAGCGCCTGATCGATTTCAACAACCGGCCGGAAACGTCGTTTGAGGATATTCAGAAAGCCCTGGATATTGCGCTTGGGCGGATCAAGGCAAGACTGCCCGCATCATAAAAACCAGGGCCGGGACCTAATCGTCCTTGAATTCACAAAGGGTAACAACTTCAAGGCCCATATCCTTGAGCTTTTGCGAACCGCCCAGGTCGGGCAGGTCGATAACAAAACAGGCGGCGAGGATTTTTGCCCCTACCGATTGAATTAATTTCACCGCTGCTTCGGCGGTGCCGCCGGTGGCAATCAGGTCATCCACAAGCAGGATGAAATCCCCCTCCTTGATGGCATCGATATGCATTTCCAGCCGGCCGGCGCCATATTCCATCTGGTAGTCCTGGCCGATCGTGGTATAGGGCAGCTTGCCAGGCTTCCTTAGGGGGATAAAGCCGGTGGAAAGCTGGTGGGCGACGGCGCCGCCGAGAATAAACCCGCGCGATTCGATGCCCGCGATTTTATCGATATTGACCCCGGCAAACAGTTGAACCAATTCATCAACCGCCTTCCTGAACCCGACCGGGTCGGCCAGCAGGGTGGTGATATCGCGGAACTGGACCCCCTTCCTGGGAAAGTCTGGGATAGTCCTGATCCGCGATGTCGCCCACTCTGACATGAGCGCCTACTTTTTCACCCGGCGCCAGATGACCCGCATCGAAAAGAACAGCAATATGGTCAGGACCACCATGTAAGCCGTGACCTTGAAGCCCATTTTGTGGCGGTCGTCGAGATTGGGTTCGGCGGTCCACATCAGGAAATTGGTCACGTCCGCCGCCATCTGTTCGACATTCGCCTCGGTGCCGTCCTGGTATTCGACCATGTCTTCAAACAAAGGGGCCATCATCAGTATTTCCCAGGTCGGGAAATAAGGATTGTAGTTGGTCACGTCCGAATTGAACTCGAAACCGTCCGGCGCGTCCCCGTACCCGGTCAGGATGGAATAGACATAGTTGGGGCCATCCCCGCGGGCTTTGGTGATCAGGGATAAATCCGGCGGGGCGGCGCCGCTATTGGCGGCCATGGCGGCATTCTGGTTGGCGAACGGACTTGGGAAATAATCGGTCAGGCGCCCGGCCCGCTCAAACATGTCGCCATAGGCATCGGGACCGTCGGTGACGGTGTATTCAGCGGCGATCTCCTTGGCGGCACCCTCGCTGTAGCCAATCTCGGTCAGGTTGCGGAAGGCGATCTGGTTCAGGCCATGACAGGCCGAGCAACTCTCCCGGTAAACCTGGAGACCACGGCGCACCGAAGCCATGTCATACTGGCCCAGGGGGCCGTCAAACGGCCACGCCACCTGGTTGGGGGGCAGCGCCGGGCGCTCCTCTCCGGCGGCCGCTTCAATGCCAAGCACATCGTACATCCAATAACGGAATGTCCCTTCCCCGGCCGGGCTGAAGGTCAGGAACAAGGCAATCCTGAGGGCGAATAGCGCTAACACCATAACGGTCAAAAGGGCGACAATTTTGTCTACGTTTTTTTTCAAAAAATCCATTTTCTTTTCCCCTTGGCCTTACTGGATAACCGGTTCTGACCGGATAACCGGTTCTGAGATGCTTTTCGGCAAAGGCCGGGTTTTTTCATACTTGCCCAGCAAGTACAGGATGACCGTGAAATGCAGGAAATAATAGGCGGTGCCAAACTGCCCGAGGTAAATCCAGATCCCGTCCACCGGCATGGCCCCGACCACCCCCAGCAGGAAGACATCGGCTACCATAATCCAGAAAAAGATCCGCGACAGCGGCCTGAAGGTCATCGAGCGCACCTTGGACTTGTCGATCCACGGAATGACAAACAAGATCATGATAGAGCCGGCCATGGCGATAACGCCCCACAGCTTGGCGTTGGGAATCAGGTGTTCCCAGGTCACCGCCCGCAAAATCGCATAGAAGGGCAGGAAATACCATTCCGGCACAATATGCGGCGGGGTGACCCCCGGATTGGCCGGAATGTAGTTGTCCGGGTGGCTCATCAAATTCGGATAGTAAAACACCAACACCGCAAAGATAACAATAAACACACCCATCCCGAACAAATCCTTGACGGTATAAAAGGGATGGAACGGAATGGTGTCCGAAGTGCCTTTTTTGACATTAATTCCCTTGGGATTTCCTGACCCGTGAACATGCAGCGCCCAGATATGCACAATCACAATGCCAACGATGAGAAACGGAAACAGATAATGAAAGCTGTAAAAACGGTTCAAGGTGGCGTTATCGACCGCGAATGATCCTCTCAGCCATTCGACCACGTCGGTGCCGACCCCCGGGATGGCGCTGAAAAATTCGGTAATCACGGTCGCCGCCCAGAAACTCATCTGGCCCCAGGGCAGGACGTAGCCGGTAAAAGCGGTCATCATCATCAACAGCAGGATCACCAGACCCAGCATCCACAGCAATTCGCGCGGGGCCTTGAAGGAGCCATAATAAAGCCCCCGGAAGACATGGATAAAGACCACCAGAAAAAACAGCGATCCGCCGTTGGAGTGAACGTAGCGCATCAGCCAGCCGTAGTTGACGTCGCGCATGATGTGCTCGATCGACTCGAAAGCGCCGGCCGCCGACGGATTATAATACATCGCCAGGATAATGCCGGTGATAATCTGGATAACTAAGGCAAAACCGGCCAGCGAGCCGAAGTTCCACCAGTAGTTCAAATTTTTCGGGGTGTGATAGCCGGTGCCGACGGCATTATCCAACAGGCTGAAAATGGGAAGCCGGTCTTCGATCCAGCCCATGATGCCGGTATATTTATGCTTTGCCATCCTAAGCCTCCCTGGCGCCGATAATGATTTTGTCATCGCCATCAAAGACATAATCCGGAACCAGCAGGTTGGTCGGCGCCGGGCCTTTCCGGATGCGGCCCGAGGTATCGTAGTGCGATCCATGGCAGGGGCAGAACCAGCCTCCGTATTCACCGCGCTCGCCGATCGGGATACAGCCCAGATGGGTGCAGATGCCGACCATGATCAGCCACTCGGGTTTTATCCTCCGGGACTGGTCGGTCTGGGGGTCTTTCAATTCACTTAAAGGCGTTGCTTCGGCCTCAAGAATTTCCTGCTCGGTGCGGTGGCGGATAAAGACCGGTTTTTTCTGCCAGAAAACGGTGATGCTTTGGCCAACATCGATCTGGCTGATGTCCACTTCAGTGGTCGTCAGCGCCAGAATATCGGCCGACGGGTTCATCTGATCGATCATCGGCCAGATCGCGGCGCCAACCGCAATTCCGCCCACCGCCCCGGTTAAAACGTGAATAAAATCACGTCGCGTAACCCCCTCGTGCGGGGCCCCGTTTGTTCCCTTACCCTTAGGTGCCATGGGACTGTTCCTTAATCTCTGAGTTCCCTAAATTTTTGAGAAGAGTTCGCAATTTTATTCACGTCTGGAACCCCTCTCCGGTATCTTGGGGACAAGGTTTAGCGGGGGTTGAGACCGATTGCAACCGTCCTGTTAGCCTTTGCTGGATTTTTTTCAAAAAAGCCTTAAAAGGGCGTTATGGAGCTTGCTTTATATCAGCCGGATATCCCGCAAAACACCGGCGCAATGATCCGCACATGCGCCTGTCTCGGGGTCCCTGTCCACATCATTGAACCGTGCGGATTTCCCTTTTCCGACAAGGGGTTGCGGCGCGCCGGGCTGGATTATCTGGAGCTGGCGGAGATCACCCGTCACGACAGCTGGGACCATTTCAATGAGTGGCGCAAGGGGTCCGGCAAAAGACTGGTTTTATTGACCACAAAAGCCGCCATGCTCTACACCGATTTTGAATTCCTGAGCGGGGATATCCTGCTCGCCGGGCGCGAATCCGCCGGGGTCCCGGATGCGCTTCACAAGTGCGCTGATGCGCGTGTCAAAATCCCGATGCAAAAGGGCGCGCGCTCCTTGAATGTTGCGGTTGCCGCGGCTATGGTTTTGGGCGAGGCTTTGCGGCAGATGGGAACGAAATAAATATGGAAAATAAAAAGAACCGGGCGAGCGCGTGGTTTGAGGAACTGCGCACCTCGATCTGTTCGTCTTACGAGCAATTGGAGCAGGACTATGCCGGCCCCTATTGCGATCTGGCGCCGGGAAAATTTGAACGCAAATCCTGGCGGCGGGAAGACCTCGGCGGTGGTGATGGCGGGGGTGGCATCACAGCGGTTATGGAAGGCCGGTTGTTTGAGCGGGTCGGGGTCAATGTTTCGACAGTGCATGGGACGTTTTCCGAAGAGTTTGCCAAGGCCATTCCCGGGGCGGAAGAAGACCCCCGGTTTTGGGCATCTGGCATCTCACTTGTGGCGCACCCGTGGAGCCCCCACGTGCCGGCGGTTCATTTCAACACCCGCTTTATTGTCACCACCAAGGCCTGGTTCGGCGGCGGCGGCGACATGACCCCAACCTTTCCCGATGACCAGGACACCAAAGATTTTCATAACGCCTTCAAGGCGGCCTGCGGCAAGCACGACCCTGAATACTTCCCGAAATTCAAGAAGTGGTGCGATGACTATTTCTTTATCAAGCACCGCAACGAGCCGCGCGGGGTTGGCGGGATTTTTTACGACAATCTCGACAGCGGCGACTGGGATGCGGATTTCGCCTTTAGCCAGGATGTCGGGCGGGCGTTCCGCGATATCGTTCCCAAAATTTACCGCCGCCACATGGACCAGCCATGGTCGGAAGAGGAACGCGATGCGCTGCTGTACAAACGCGGCCGCTATGTGGAATTTAACCTGATCTATGACCGCGGCACCCTGTTCGGCCTGAAAACCGGCGGCAACGTCGATGCTATCCTGATGTCGATGCCGCCCGAGGTGAAATGGCGCTAGGGAAGATTATCCAGCAAGTCTTCTTTGGAAAGTAGGAAATCGCTTTTCAGCCAGCGCGCCTCGAGGCCGTCGAGAATTTTGCCCATCCCAGTACCGGGTTTGACGCCGCGCTTCTTCAGGTCAGCTCCTTGAACGGGGAATTTCGGGATTTCATAACCGCCGGCATAATCCAGAAGGGCTGTGATGTCTTCCGCCGCCCCGCCGCGCAGGATCAGCCGGTCGCGGAAGGCTTCCTCCCGGTGGAGATATAGTTCAGCCCGGGCCTTTTTTTCACTCACTTTACCGGGCAGCGGGTTGGTCACCGCCTCCAGAAGTCTTTTCCCTTGCCGGTTGGACAATTTCAATGCAGTGGCAATGCTTATGGCTTCGAAATTACCGGCGGCCAGAAACGCCCCAAGCCGGCGCAAGCCGGAAACATCCCCCAGGGCATTTTCCAGGCTGACAATCCGCTCCAGCCTCCCAAAATCAAAAGTAAATCCCTCAAACAATTGGCCAAGAACCCCTACTTTTTCCATGGCCTTCAAGAGCGGCACGGGATCCGGAGCCCGCAGCAGTTTAAAGGTCTCCGCCGCCACCCGTTCTCCGGAAAGAATGTTCAAAAGATCGAGCTTTCGGCCGACCGCTTCAAGGGCATCCCGGTCCAGCGGCCCCTGCCCGTACCAGGCATGAAAGCGGAACAGGCGCAGGATGCGCAGCGCGTCCTCTTCAATCCGCTTGGCGGCATCGCCGATAAAGCGGACCTGGCCGCGTTTAAGGTCGTCCCCGCCGCCGAAATAATCATAAAGAGCGCCATCCGGTGAAAGGTAGAGCGCGTTGATGGTAAAATCGCGGCGCGCGGCATCTTCCCGCCAGTCGTCATGGAACGCCACCTTGGCATGGCGCCCGAAGGTCTCAACATCATGGCGCAGCGTGGTCACTTCAAAGTGCCGGCCGGGGAAAACGGCGGTGACGGTGCCAAATTTCAGCCCGGTGGGAACCACTTTTATTTTTGCAGCTTCCAAGCGCTTGATCACCTCCTCGGGGGTGAGCGTGGTGGCCAGATCGACGTCCTCGACGGGCTTCCTGATCAGGCTGTCGCGCACCGCACCGCCGACGAACCGGCACGCATCCTTGCCCAGCGCGCTAACCAATTCCCCGGCGCTGCCCTTCATCCAGTCAAAAGCGCGGCCGGATATGTCTATTTTTTGTTCATTGGGCATGGCTATTTATTCCTCCACGCCGGCGTAGGCCAGCAGCGCCTCGCGCAGGTTGATCAGCATCGCCGCGGTCGCCCCCCAGATAAACCGCCCCTGATAATCAAAGGCATAATAGCGCCGCGGCTGGCCCTGATAAATGGCAGTGTGTTTTTGTACATTCGCTTTGTCCAGAAAAAAACCCAGCGGGGCCTCAAACGCATCCGCCACTTCGCGGGCATCCAGGGTGGGCGTAAAGGTCTGTTGAACAAGGCCGATCACCGGGGTCACGCGATAGCCGGTTATGGTCTGGTAGGGGCTCAGGCTTCCAATAATTCTGACCAGGCCGGGATCTAGGCCAATCTCCTCCTTTGCTTCACGAAGCGCGGTATCGGTCAGCGTTTTATCCCCTTGGTCCTGGCTGCCGCCGGGAAAGGCGATCTGGCCGGGATGTTCCTTCATGGTCTCGGGCCGCTGGGTGAAAAAAATGCTCAACCCCGGGGCGCCCGCCAGGATCGGGATCAGGACCGCCGCCGGCTTGCCCCGGGGGGCATCCCGGTATCCGGCGATCGAACCGTCGCCGGTCAACGGCTTTGACGCCGCTATCGGGCCATTCAGCGGATCACCCCGGAGCAGTTTTTGCTCCAAAGTCTCAAGGGTTCTATCGAGGAGATTGCTCATACCTCACCAATATCAAAACGCTGGCCCGAACTCCAAACCGATAGTCTGGTCCGGCCCTGGTCTTTGGCGGCTTCGGCAATTTCCACCAGCTGGTAAAAAACCGGACGGTTGATCAGCGCCTCCAGATTGTCACGCACCAGAATGTAAGGGGACGGCTGTTGTGTTTTTGGATCGGTTTCGACCCGGATCGGGTGGTCGTGATCCGCGATCACCCAGTCATCGACATTGGTGCGGAAGCTCAGGGTTTGCTCCCGGCCCTGGCCATTTTGCACCATCTCGACCGCGACGAAGGGCGCGTCATCAACCTTGATGCCGAGTTTTTCCACCGGGGTCACCAGGTAATATTTGCCGTCCTGATCATGGCGCAGGACGGTCGAGAACAGTTTCACCATCGCCATTCTGCCGATCGGCGTACCCATATAATACCAGGCGCCATCGCGGGCGATGCGCATATCCATATCGCCGCAAAAATCCGGGTTCCACAAATGGACCGGGGGAAGTTTTTTCCCCTTTATGGCTTTCAGGATTTCCTGAAGGGTATTCGGGTCATCGGCGGACATAAGGGCCTTCTTTCTCTGAGAAGATCCTTTTAGCCTGTTACACGCTACCAATCAATTTGGGTTCTGATCCCGAAGGCGTTGACCGCATTGGCGCCATCCGTCCCGTTGGCCGCCACCAGCAACGCCCGGGCAATGTTCGAGTGTGAATAATTGACCGCCACCTTGATGTGCCCGGACAGCCACCAGTTGGCGCCGATGATGAAGGTTTTCTGGATGCCGCCGAAAATGCCGGCATCGACCAGGTCGATATGGTCATAGCGGACCACCAGCTGCAGGGCGCCCCTGCCCCCTTTCAGAACCGAGGTGGTCACCTTGGGGCGGTCCAGTGCGCCTTTTTTGGCGTTGTAGGTTGGGCTGCCGCCGAACAGGAAATACCCGGCGTTAATGTAACCACCCCAAAAGGCCGGGTCTTTTTGCCCGACCGCCGGGGCCGCCAGTTGCGCTTTCATGAAACCCAGCTCGCCGTAAAGGCTGAAAGGCCCCTTGAAGACCCCCGCCTCAAAGCCGAAAAAAGTATCAGCGTCGGCGATCCGGCTGGTGTTCAGAAACCGCGGGGCCAGATGCTGGAAGGCCCGCTCTCGGTATTGGAAATTGCTTTGGTTATCCCCGGTTTCACGGTAGCGGAAACCGGCCCCAAGGTGGACGGTGGCCTCACCCGCCGGGATCGCGCGGGTGGCGCGGACGGTAAACTTGAAGCCGGTATGGTCGCCGCTGCCGGCGAACCCGCCCCGGAAGACGCCAACCGCGAACAGGCCCTTGTCAGACGCCCTGGTCAACGTAATTCCGAACTGGCGGCCGAAAGCGAAAGCATCGGAATAGCCGCTGCGCTCCATCACGTCGGTAAAGCGGCTGGAGGTTGCCTCGTCAAATGACGGCGGCAACTTGAAATGCCCGCCCTTGATCTCAATCGGTCCTTTCCAGGCAATGTAGATATCCTTGTAGGTGACCTTCTTGCGGGCGAAGTCGGCGGTGAAACGAAAGGCGATTTTGTTCCCGTAACCGCCGTCGACGCCAACCCGCGCGGTGCGGAACTCGCTGGCGTTCAGATTGATGGTATTGTCCCGGTCATTGACCCAGGCATGGTCGAGAAAAACCCTGCCCTTCAGTTTGATCACAAACTTGCCGCCGGCGGACCTGATGACCGGCTTGTTGTCCCAGTCGAGGTTCAGTGTATTGCCGCCCGATGTACTCTGGGCCCCGGCCGGCATCGCCAAAGCTATTAACAAAAGTACACCCGCTCCCAAACCTCCATACTTCATCGTCTGTTTCCTCTAATCTTCATTAGCCGGGTCTTATTAAACCCCTCCATTAAAGCCATCAAGGCGAATATCTTCACCCCCTGGTTTCAGGGGATTTTCTAGAACCCCGGCATGACTTTCATATGACAGGAATATTAAGGTTAAATGACAACAAAAAAGGCCGGGAAAAATCCCGGCCTTTTCAATATCTTTAAAAAGGGTGCTGGCTTTAGAAGCCCATGCCGCCCATACCGCCCATGTCGGGCATACCGCCGGCGCCGCCTTTATTCTCTTCCGGGATTTCAGCGACCATCGCCTCGGTGGTGATTAAAAGACCGGCGATCGAAGCCGCATCCTGCAAAGCGGTGCGGACCACTTTGGTCGGATCGATAATCCCGGCCTTGATCATGTCGCAGTATTTTTCAGTCTGGGCGTCGAAACCGAAGTTGATGTCCTTGCTTTCGGACAGCTTGCCGGCAACCACGGCGCCGTCAACGCCGGCGTTTTCGGCGATCTGGCGCACCGGCGCCTGAAGCGCACGGCGGATGATGTCAATGCCGCGGTCCTGATCGTCATTGGCGCCCTTGATCTTGTCCAGTGAACGGGTGGCATAAAGAAGCGCGGCCCCGCCGCCAGGGACGATACCTTCCTCAACTGCGGCTCTGGTGGCGTTCAAGGCGTCATCAACCCGGTCCTTGCGCTCCTTCACCTCAACTTCGGTGGCACCGCCGACCCGGATCACCGCAACCCCGCCCGAGAGCTTGGCCAGACGTTCCTGCAGTTTTTCCTTGTCGTAGTCGGAGGTGGTGGTCTCGGCCTGGGCCCTTATCTGGTCGCAGCGGGCCTTGATGTCGGACGCCTTGCCGGCACCGTCGACAATGGTGGTATCATCCTTGTCGATGTTTACCTTCTTGGCGCTGCCCAGCATATCCAGGGTGACGTTTTCAAGCTTGATACCAAGATCTTCGGAAATCACCTGGCCTTTTGTCAGAACCGCGATGTCCTCCAGCATGGCTTTGCGGCGGTCGCCAAAGCCCGGGGCCTTGACCGCGGCAACCTTGAGGCCGCCTCTGAGCTTGTTGACCACCAGGGTCGCCAGGGCTTCGCCTTCCACATCCTCGGCAATGATCAGCAGCGGGCGTGAAGATTGAACCACAGCCTCCAGCAGCGGCAGCAGCGGCTGCAGGTTGCCGAGTTTGCCCTCACTCAGAAGAATGTAGGGATCTTCGAGGTCAACCGTCATTTTTTCGGCATTGGTGATGAAGTACGGCGAGAGATACCCGCGGTCGAACTGCATGCCCTCGACGATGTCCAGTTCCGAATCGAGGCTTTTGGCCTCCTCAACGGTAATGACGCCTTCCTTGCCGACCTTTTCCATCGCCTCGGCGATCATCTTGCCGACCGCTTCCTCGCCATTGGAGGAAATGGTGCCGACCTGGGCGATTTCTTCGGAACCGGGGACCGGTTTCGAGACCTTCGCCAGGGCCTTGACCACGGCCGCAACGCCAAGGTCGATGCCGCGCCTGAGGTCCATCGGGTTCATCCCGGCGGCAACCGATTTCAGACCCTCGCGGACAATCGCATGGGCCAGGATGGTCGCCGTGGTGGTGCCGTCACCGGCCTCGTCAGCGGTCTTGGAAGCGACCTCGCGAATCATCTGGGCGCCCATGTTCTCAAACCTGTCCTTTAGCTCGATTTCCTTGGCGACGGTAACGCCGTCCTTGGTGATGCGGGGCGGACCGAAGGATTTTTCCAGGATCACGTTGCGGCCCTTGGGGCCTAAGGTTATCTTGACAGCGTTGGCCAGAATATCGACGCCCCTCATCATACGGTCGCGGGCATCGGCGTGAAATTTAACTTCTTTGGCAGACATTTTTCAATTCCTTTGGTTTTTGAATATTCAGTTGAAATGTTACTTGCTGATAATGCCGAGAATGTCGGATTCTTTCATGATCAGCAGTTCCTCACCGTCGATCTTGATCTCGTTGCCAGACCACTGGCCAAACAGAACCCGGTCGCCGGCCTTGACGTCAAGCGCGACGACTTTGCCGTCTTCACCCCGGGCCCCGGCGCCAACCGCGATTACTTTGCCTTCGCTGGGTTTTTCCTTGGCGGTATCCGGAATAATGATTCCGCCCGGCGTTTTTTCTTCGTTTTCGATACGCCGGACCAGAACCCGGTCATGTAATGGACGAAATTTCATGGGAATATCCCTTTCCAGTAATTTTATCTTTTAATTTCCTGATTTAGCACTCCTCGTTGATGAGTGCCAATCGTCGCGGCTAGATATTGCTATTTATGCTCAAGAGTCAAGGCTTGGGTGCGGAATTGTGAAATTTAATTTCTTGTTTTTTTAAACCAGAATGAGCTTGTCTTCCTTGGCTCTTTAATCAAAACTGCAAAAAATTCAAAATTTGGGGTGTCTATGCCAAATAAAAATTCCAAATTGCTGCAAGTTTGCATTATCGGTTCCGGTCCGGCCGGGTATTACACCGCCGAAGCGCTGGCCAAGGAAGAAAACGTCCGGGTCGATATCATCGACAAACTTCCCACCCCCTATGGCCTGATCCGCGGCGGGGTGGCCCCCGATCACCAGAAAATCAAGGGGGTCTACCGCAGGTATGAGAAAACCTCGCTGGGGGAAAGGGTCCGTTTTGCCGGCAATCTGGAGGCCGGCCAGGATGTTTCCTTGGGCGAATTGCGCGAATTGTACGATGCCGTGGTGCTGGCGCTGGGCGCTCCGAAAGACCGCACGCTGGGCATCCCGGGGGATGACAAATTGGGGGTTATCGGTTCGGCCGAGTTTGTCGGCTGGTACAATTCCCACCCCGATTTCGCCGGTCTCGACCCGGATCTCGATATTTCAACCGTGGTGGTGATCGGCAACGGCAATGTCGCGGTTGACGCCGCCCGGGTGCTGGCCAAAACACCCCAAGAGATGGCCGCTTCCGACCTGGCCCCTTACGCGGCGGAAAAAATCCACGCCGCGCCGATCAGCAAGATCTGGATGCTCGGCCGCCGGGGGCCTTTGGAAGCCAAATTTACCCCCAAGGAAATGGGCGAACTGGGGGAGCTGCAAAACTGTATCACGGTCACCGATAAAGACCAGATTCCAGATCTTACAGAAGAACAGCTGGCCGCCCTGCCGCTGGTGGTCCGGAAAAACATGGTCCATCTGAAAGCCTTTACCGGAAACAGGCCGGAGGCGGGCAAAAAAACCCTGCATATGCAATTTTATTCCAAACCGGCCGAGGTTCTGGGCGAGGATCGCGTCACCGGCCTCAGGCTGGAGAAAACCCGGGTTGAGAACGGAAATTGCATCGGCACCGGTGAGATCTTCGAGATCGGCTGCCAGATGATCATCCCGTGCATCGGCTATCGCAGCGTACCGCTTGAAGGCGCCAAATTCCGCGAGGATTGGGGCTGTTTCGATAACCAGGATGGCAAAATTGAAGACCGGCTTTATTGCACCGGCTGGGCGCGGAGGGGGCCGACCGGTACGATCGGCACCAACCGCCCAGACGGCCACCAAATCGCCGCCAGGATTTTGCGGGAAGTCACCCCTGGCGGCAGGCCGGGCGGCGCCGGGCTTGACGCCCTGGCGGGGCGAAGGGGGCTGGAAATAATTACCTTTGGCGACTGGCAAAAAATCGAGGCTGCCGAAGAAAAGGCCGCGACCGGCGAGGCTCCCAGGGTCAAGTTTCACCGTACCCGGGATATGCTAACCGCCGCCCGGCGTTGACTTGGACGGCCCGGGGCTTACATGCTATAAAACAAGGCTTACTGTAACCGCAGCGCAAAAGGACAAACAAATGCAGGGCATCAAGGACGTTTTAAAAATCATCTGGAAGGGCATCCAGCTATTCAAGAGCATTATCGGGACGCTGTTCTTTTTTCTGTTCCTGTTTATTCTCTATAATGCCTTTTTTACCAGCACCACCCCGGTGGTGCCCAAATCCGCCGCACTGGTGATCGACCCGGCCGGTTATATCGTCGAACGCGAAACCCAGAAAGATATCTGGGATATCCTGTTTGAGGACAAGACCCGGGAAATTCCCGAAACCCTGCTGCGCGACATCGGCAAGGCGATTGAAACCGCCGCCCATGATGAACGGATCAAGGCCCTGGTGCTCAATATGGATTACCTCCATAGAGCGGGCCTGGCCCAGCTGCACTACATCGGCGGAAAGGTCGAGGATTTCAAAAAAAGCGGCAAACCGGTGCTGGCTTACGGCCTTGGCTTCAGCAACGGGTCGTACCTGGTCGCCTCGTTCGCCGACGAGATTTACATGCACCCCTACGGGGCGGTGTTCCTGACCGGGTATGGGGTCTGGCCCGCCTATTACAAAAGCGCGCTCGATAAAATCAAAACCAAAGTCCATGTGTTCAGAAGCGGCCCCTACAAGGCCTACGGCGAACCTTACCTCCGGGATGACATGTCGGATGAAGCGCGGGAGGCCAACCGCGTTCTGCTGGATACCCTTTGGGGCGAATTTATCGAACAGATTGCGAACGCCCGCGGGATCGATCCTGCGGCCTTCCGGGCCAGCTATCAAACCCTGGCCGAGGACCTCAGGGAGGTCGGCGGCGACCTGGCCCAGCTGCCGGTCGAGCAAGGCCTGATCGACGGCCTCAAGTCTGAGAGCCAGTGGGGAGAATATATGGCGACCCTGGTTGGCGATGAAGGCTCAGATGATGGCTATACCAATATTCACATGGCCCAATACCTTGAGGCGACGGCAAATGACGCCGTTTTCTCCGGTATCTCAGACGACAAGATCGCCGTGGTGGTCGCCCGCGGCGAAATTATATTCGGTGAAAATATCAACGGCACCGCCGGCTCATACACGATCATCCGCCAGCTGCAAAAAGCCCGCCTCGATGACAGCGTCAAGGCCGTGGTCTTGAGGATTGACAGCCCGGGCGGCAGCCTGCTGGCCTCCGAGCTGATCCGCGAAGAGATAGAGCTGGTGAAGGCAAGCGGCAAGCCGGTCATCGCCTCGATGGGGGCGGTGGCGGCCTCGGGCGGATACTGGATCGCCTCACCGGCTGACGAGATCTGGGCCCAGCCGACCACAATTACCGGGTCGATCGGGGTGATCGGGATCGTGCCGACCTTTGAAGGAACGCTGGATGCCATCGGCATCCATGTCGACGGCGTCGGCACCACCCCGCTTTCGGGTGATTTCAGGCTCGGCCGGCCGCTTTCCCCGCTGGCCAGGGACATCATTCAGCAGTCGGTGGAAAACTCCTACGCGCATTTTATTGATATGGTGGCAAACTACCGCGGGCTGGAGCCGGAAGCGGTGGATGCGATCGGCCAGGGCCG
>JADFJJ010000016.1 GCA_022566215.1 Pseudomonadota bacterium
CATCATCAAACGAAACGGCGAACATCTTCTGGAAATCATCAACGACATTCTCGACATATCGAAAATCGAGGCCGGAAAGATCGAGATCGAGCGTATTCGCTTCTCCCCCGTCGAACTGGTCACCGAAATCGCAAAGCTGATGCGCGTCCGAGCCGACGCGGCCGGGTTGGATCTGACGGTCCTGCACGAAGGCCCTCTACCCAAAACGATCGAATCGGATCCCACCCGACTACGGCAAATCCTGGTCAATCTGATCGGTAATGCGATCAAGTTCACCAAGGAAGGCTCGGTCGAAATCCGCACGCGTTGCGTCCGCCGGGAAGGCGCGGAGCCGCAGCTCCAGTTCGACGTCACCGACACCGGAATCGGCATGACCGAGGAACACGTAAGAAAATTGTTCCAGGCATTCTCCCAGGCGGACACATCCACAACACGCAAGTTCGGTGGGACCGGCCTAGGGCTCAGTATCAGCAAGAGATTGGCCGAGATGCTCGGCGGTGACGTCACCGTCGAGAGCAAGCTTGGCGAGGGAAGCATGTTCCGCGTCACGGTGACTGCCGGTCGGCTCGATGGCGTGAAGATGCTGCACGATCCGACATCGGCCACGATCGTGCAGCCCGAAGACAACATGGCGGCGAAGGGCGACGCCGCCGGGCTCGATTGCCGGATCCTGCTGGCCGAGGATGGTAAGGACAATCAGCGGCTCATCGTACACGTGCTAAAAAAGGCCGGCGCCGACGTCACCGTTGTGGAGAACGGGAAACTCGCCGTCGATGCCGCGCATCGACATATAGACCCGGGCGGTGCCCTCCATGGTGAGGTCCTCGGGCAGGCCGAAGCGGTGGAGATTTTGATCGCTAACGTTGCCTGAAATCTCAATCCGGGTGGAATAGGCCTCGGTCTCGCTGGGGATAAAATCCTGGGTCCAGTAAAAATCAAACGGCGCCCCGCGCAACAGGCCGGTGCCGTTACCCACCAGCCCCGAGGGGGTCACCGTCATGGTTATGGTCCCTTCGGTCAGGCCGCCCTCTGAAATCAGCTCCGGCACCGCGGCGTCATAGATGGTCGCCTCGATGGTATAATCCTCCTCGTCCACCGGAGCCCCCTGGTAGAGCGGCACCCGAAGGCGCGCCACCCCTGAAACCCGGCCGAAATAATCCCCCGGATCCAGACCGTGCTTGGAAAATACCCGGAGCGGCTCCTGATCCACCAGCCTCAGGATCCGCTGCAGGTCCCCCTCCAGCCGGATGGTGGCGAAACCCATCTGCTGCCCCTTGATGGTCAGGTCTTCAATCTCAAAGAAAATATCGGTTATCGGGAGGCCATATACTTCTCCCCGGTGGACGGCGGCGGTCAGGCGGTTGCCGTTGATGGTCAGGGTGCCAAAAACATTTTCCAATGGCGACATCGGCCTCAGGAAATGGATCTCGCCATCGGCGAAATCCATGGTGACGTTCATGGCCTGGTCGGGCAATGGCCGGGTTTCCCAAATCTCAGGGGTAAAAGCCACCTCTGCTTCGAGATTATTGAGGGTTCCACTGGTTACATTCTGCTCCAGCCAGACCCGTCCGCCCGAATGCGGAACCGGCGGCCACAACTTGAGCAGGGTTGAGATTTTCAGGTTATCCGCGCGGAAATGCATCCGCACCGCGGGAACCGGCTGGTCCGCCTCAAATTCCAGAAACCCGTCGCCCTCGATAATCGCCTGGTCGACGGAGAGGCGAATCAGGTCAATGCTGACCAGGTTTTCAGCCGGGTCAAGGACGCCCTTTAAAATCATATCCTCGAACGCCGCCGGGCTCGGGTGAAACGGTTCATAAAAGATCGTGCCGGGGCCGCCGCCGATATCAAAAGCCACCAGGCTGATGCCGCCGCCGGCGTTCTGCCAGAAAGAAACCGACCCGTAGAGCGGCATGTTGATGGCCTGGAAAACGCCCTCAAGCCCCACTTCTTCGGCCAGCCGCGCCGGGTTCAGCCCCTCGACCTCCAGATCGGTCCGGGTTTGCCCTTCCGCGGTGTTGCCGGAGCGCAGGTTGACGCGAATCTCCTCACCCTCGGAGACCAGGCTCATTCCGGCGTTCAGGGACAACCCAAGCGGGGTCCTGATCAGCGACAGGCTGGCATCCGGCATAATCCAGACCACGCCCGAGGCTTTTTCCTTCAGGGTTACGGTGGTATTGCGGATATTGACCACCTTAAGCGCCCTTAAGGGGCTATCCTCCCCCTCCCCTTCGAGCAGGGCTTCCATAAACCTGATGGCCGCCGGCCGCTCATCTTCCTCCGGCTCTTCCTGCTCCTCATCGGTTGGGGAAAACAGTTGCTCGATCTTTTTTTCAAAGTCTTTAGCGGACCACAGAAACGTCAATTCGGCGCCGTAAATATCAACCCGCTCGGGAATAAAATTCCCGACCAACAGGTTGAGACCGTCAAAATCAACAACCAGGCTTGAAAAGGCGGCGATGGTCTCACCCCCGGCCTGGGTCAGTCTGGCGTTATCAAGACTAAACTCCAGGGCCATGTTGTCCATATTCCAGGAGAGATAGACCCCGTCAAAATCCAGGTTTTTGCCCGGAAAAGCCGCTTCGAACGGCTCCTTGATGGTCTCCCCCAGAAAACTGACCGGGGTCGGGCCGTAGGCCAGGCGGATAAAAATCAGGCCGAATATGACCGCCGCGGCGATCAAACAGCGGCTGCAGAAACGGAAAAAGGATTTCAGATTTTTAACCAAATGATCCTGCTTTATATCAATCTCAAGCCGGTATATTTCAATTCCATTGTCCGGCCCTAAAAAAGTTGCCTTGACCCGCTTGATGAGTTTAAGCACCTTAGCGGGGAAACACCCTGTCAACAAGGCACAACAGCATGGCGTTCTGGTCGGAAAAAACACTTCCCAGGCCTCATTTCCCCGAAACGGGGAATGAGACCCTGGAGGCTCTTGCCGGCCGCGCCCGGAAAAGCCACAGCAAACGCCTTCTAAAACTCTTAAAAGTGGGCGAAAACAAGGCGCTGGTGATATCGCTGGCCGGCAATTCAGACTACCTGGCGCATCTGATGGTCAAAAATTCGTTGTTTATGGAAAAGCTGTTGACCAATCCTCCGGACTCCCTGTTTGAAGGTTTGCTGGAAAAAACCGCGGGGAAATGCGCCAAGGCGAAAAGCCGGGCGGAGATTATGAAATATCTGCGCAAACTGAAGGGCAATGCCGCCCTTCTGATCGCCGCCATGGATGTTTCCGGGGCCTGGAATTTGCAGCAGATTACCGGGGCGCTGTCCCGGCTGGCGGATCTTGCCCTGCAATTGTCGCTGGCGCACCTGTTGGCGGAGGCGATGAAAAAAGGCGACCTGCCGTGGCCCGCGGGGAAACCTGAGCAAGCCACCCCGCTGCTGATGCGGAATTGCGGTTTTGTGGTCCTGAGCCTTGGCAAACTGGGTTCCCGGGCGCTCAATTATTCCAGCGATATCGATCTGATTCTTTTATATGACCAGGCCAAGGTGGATTACCGGGGCAAGCACACCGCGCGTCATTTTTTCGCCAAGCTGGCGCAGTCGCTGGTGACAATCATGCAGGAACGGACCGCGGACGGTTATGTCTTCCGGGTTGACCTGAGATTACGGCCGGACCCGGGCACCACCCCGCCGGCAGTCTCGTTTGCGGCGGCGGAAGTTTACTACCAAAGCATGGCGGAAACCTGGGAGAGGGCGGCCATGATCAAGGTCCGCATCAGCGCCGGGGACACGGCCGCGGGAGCGGACTTCCTGAACCGGATCCGGCATTTTGTCTGGCGCCGTCATATCGATTTTGCCGCGGTCCAGGATATTCACGCAATCAAGGACCGGATTCTCCGGCACTACGGCCACCGGAAAATTTCGCTCTATGGCCACAATATCAAGATTGGCGAGGGGGGTATCCGGTCGGTGGAGTTTTTCTGCCAGATCCACCAGTTGTTCGCCGGAGGGCGCAATACCAAGCTGCGCTCCCCGAATACCAGGGCGGCCCTGGCGGCGCTTAAGGAGGCCGGGATCATTGACCTGGTCGCCGCCAGCCAGTTGAGCGCGGCTTATGAATTTTTACGCACCCTGGAACACCGGCTGCAAATGATTAATGACGAACAAACCCAAACTCTGCCCGAGACCGAAGAGGGCATGGCCCACCTGGCCACGTTTATGGGTTACAATGACCCGGAGGTTTTCAAAACCCGGGTGCTGGCGAATTTGAGCATTGTTAAACGGCACTATGACAATCTTCCCGGGGTTGACGAGGGGGCCGCCCTGCCCGCCTTCCTCAAGGACCGGGAGCTTCTGGAGCGACGGCTTTTTTCCTGGGGGTTCTCGGACGGCGCGGCGGATACCATCGCCAAATGGCGCCAGGGGACCTACAAGGCGCTGAAACACCCGCGGGCCAGGAAGATATTTGACTCCCTGCTGCCGGAATTGCTGGAAAATTTTTCCCGGGGCGCCAACCCGGACCAGATTTTGTCCCATTTCGATGATTTTTTATCAAAGCTGCCTTCGGGCGTTCAAATCCTTTCGCTGTTCCAGAACAATCCCTGGGTGTTCCAGCTGATCGGAAAAATTGTTACCACCGCCCCCTACCTGGCGGAGGAACTGGCGCGCCGGCCCGATCTTCTTGACTTCGTGCTGGACCCGACCTTTTTTGACCCGCCAGGCGGCAAAAAGGAACTGAAGATCAGTCTCCAAACAGCCCTGGCTGATGCCCGGGACTATGAAGAAATCCTCGATGGCAGCCGCAAATGGCTGAATGAAATGCGCTTCCAGATTGGCATCCAATTGCTGGAGTCCTTGACCTCGATCAAGGAAGCGGGCCGCACCCGCGCCAATCTGGCCGAGGTCGTTCTGGACACCCTGCTGCCGGAGGTCAAAAAAGACTTTAAAAAAAGAAATGGAACTGTCCCGGGCAGCCAGATGGCGGTCATCGCGCTCGGGTCGTTCGGCGGGCGGGAGCTGACACAAGGGTCCGATCTGGACCTGGTGCTGCTGTACCAGGCGCCCCAGGATGCCCGCTCAAAAAGAGGCAAAGGCCTGCCCGCCAGCCAGTATTACATTCGCCTCGGCCAGCATTTCCTGACCGCGCTGTCGGCCTTGATGGGGTCGGGAAAGCTATACGATGTCGACCTCCGGCTCAGACCCTCGGGGCGCTGGGGCCCGCTGGTGGTGACGCTGCCGGCGTTTCTTGAGTACCAGAAAAGTTCGGCCTGGAGTTTCGAGCACATGGCCCTGACCCGGGCCCGGGTGGTTTTGGGCGGCGCCCGGTTCAAGGCTGAGATTGAAGTGGCGATCCGGGAAATCCTGACATTGAGGCGCACCCCCGCCAAACTGGCCCGGCAAATGGATGAGGTGCGCAGGAAATATTTTGAGGAAATGGGCAGCACCAACATCTGGTCGGTGCGCCAGGTCCGCGGAGGCCTGATCGATGCCGAATATGTCCTGCAGTTTCATCTGTTGCGGAACGGCCACAAGCATCCGGATATCTTCAACCCTGATTTCGGCGAAGCCCTGAAAAACCTGGTCGGGATCAAGTCACTGACAAAAAATCAGGCCGGAATCCTTCTGGAAGCCCACGATTTTTTCCTGGAAATCCATGGCCTGTTGCGCCTGTGCCATGCTGAAAACCCGACCGATGAGAGCTTGACCCGGTCGCTGAAATCGCTGATGGCTTCAGCCACCGGAATTTCTGGCGCCAAGAACATCTCAGCCGTCCTGAAAGAAACCCAAGCACAGGTTTATGCCCTTTATCAGCAGCACATTTCCCGCTATGTAAAAGAAGCATGATTTTGGATTAAAGGGAGAGAATTAATGGCTTTATCCGTGGGTGATACCGCGCCCGGCTTTACCCTTCCCGCCGATGGCGGGGAAACCTTGAGCTTGTCCGATTTCAAGGGCAAGGCGGTGGTGCTTTATTTTTACCCCAGGGACATGACCCCGGGGTGCACTATCGAGGCCAACGATTTCACCGCCCTGGCGGATGAGTTCAGGAAAATCAATACAATTGTCGTTGGGGTCTCCAAAGACAGTCCTGAACGTCATGATAAATTCTGTGACAAACATGGCCTGAAGATCCGTCTGGTTTCGGATCAGGACGGAACGTTGTGCGATGCCTACAGAATCTGGAAGCAAAAAAGTCTTTACGGGCGTACCTTTATGGGAATTGAACGCACTACTTTTTTGATCGATAAAGCGGGAAAGATCCGGGAAATCTGGCGTAAGGTAAAGGTCAAGGGCCACGCCGCCGAAGTTCTTGAAAAAGTGAAGGCCCTGTAGGGCCCCGGCAATCAATATCTAGTGGCTTTTCTTAAGGGCGGTAATGCGCTACAAAATTCGTTGTCCATGAGTCGGAAGGCTAGCAACGACGTAAAAACATCAGGGGTTTTGTGTTTCATGTCTGAAACGGGGGATCGATCCAGCCAGAACTGGCGCCAGAAGTGGTTTCCGGACCGCCAGATATACCTGCGCACCCAAGGAAAAGTGCGCTTTTTCGCCCTGCCTTCAAAAGCGCAGGTAACGGGTGCTGTCCTTCTTACCGCGCTCGCCGGCTGGGTTATATTTGCCAGCGCAAAGGTTCTGCTCCGTGACGTCATTATCGAAGCCAAGAACCAGCAGATCGAAACCCTGGACAGCCAAACCGCGAACCAGGCCGGGGAAATCGAGCGTCTGCAGGGAACCCTCATGGATAAAACCAGGGCGCTCGAGGAGCGCACGGATTATCTGCTGGGACTGATGGAACAGGATCCCACCGGTGAATTATCGAAGGGATTGGAAAGCGCCTCTCCCCCAGAGCAGGAAGAGACCGATGCTGAAAACCAAACCTCCGCCCTGACCCCGGCCAGCCGGAAGGACGGAAGCGGCCTGATGCGGGTCTTTTTCAGCCGGGCCGAAGCCTCTTTTACGGAGCCCGGCCGTTTTACGGGAGCCGAGTTTGAAACCCTTATCCAGGCCCGTTTCGATGTGATAGCCGGCCACCAGGACAGCGCCGCGGCGACCCTGGTATATTTCGCCGAGCAGAAAATCCTCGAATTCGATGACATGCTTTCGCCCTTCAAAATCAAGGCCGGAGACCTGGCCAGGGCCTCAACGATCGATTTGTCGGCGCTCGGCCAGGGCGGTCCCTACCTGCCTGATCCGGCCAGCGGAGATAAAATGTTTTCTGATCTTCCCGAGTTTGCCCCGGCCCTACCCTACCCGGACCTGCATGAGCGCTGGAGCGACCTGTTGAAGGTCTATTCCGGCTTGCAAAGCGTTCCGTTGCTGTATCCGGTGAAGGATTTTTATCAATCCAGCCGCTTTGGCCGGCGCATCGATCCGATTACCAAAAAGCCTGGCTGGCACCCCGGTGTCGACCTGGCCGGATGGCCCGGAACCGAGATCTTTTCCCCCACCGCCGGGGTGGTCACCAAGGCCGGGGTGTGGGGCAATTACGGCAATATGGTCGAGGTCGATCACGGCAATGGTTTTAAGACCCGTTATGCCCATTTACGAAAAATTAAGGTGCAACGTGGTCAAAAAGTGTCTATGGGTGATGTGCTGGGTGAAATGGGCTGTTCCGGACGCTGTGTATCAACCCATTTGCATTATGAAGTATATTTTAATAATAACCTAAGAAACCCCCAGCCATTTATGGAGCCAGAAGAAGATGTTCAACAAACCAAAAGAGAAGCACCCTCAAGTTATGGGAAAGGAAAATAGACCCATGCGTCCCAGCGGATCATCGGTTCCCTCAATCATCGGCTCGGACATCCGGGTGGTTGGAAATATTACCACCCCCGGTGAAATTCAGCTGGACGGCGTGGTCGAAGGCGATTTGGTGTGCGGCTCCCTGACGATTGGCGAACATGGCCTGGTGACCGGGACGGTCAAGGCCGACACCCTGTACTTGCGCGGCAGCATCGAGGGCAAACTGCGCGCCAAAACGGTTCATTTTGAGAGCACCGCCAGGGTCAAGGGTGACGTTACCTACGAGACCATGACCATGGAGGCCGGGGTTCAGGTGGAAGGCAAGCTGATCCCGATGAACAAGACCGGTATCGTGGCGGGCAAACCGCTCACGGTCAAAGTCAGCGGCAGCAAACCGATTCCCGGCCCGGCCAAGGGAAATGGCCATCCGGAAGGAAAACCCCTGCTGTAAAACCGGTTCGCTTGGTAGCCCGGGATTTTTCAGTGGTTCACTGACTCCTTTTTGCCTTTAACGCTGCTTTTGTTAGGCTGGCCCCATAAAATGATAAACAGCGGGGTTTCGTTAAAATGACAACACGACGCGGTTTTTTGATCGGGGCCGGAGCGACCGCCCTGGCTTTGTCGGGACTACTATATTTCATAAAACGGCATGAATGGGGAAGAGCGCCCATAAGCGGGACGATCCCGGGGTTTGGACCCCTGGCGCCCGATCCGGGCGAAGTTATCGATCTGCCGGAGGGCTTTTCCTATTCGATCGTCTCGCGCGCCGGCGATATCATGATTGACGGCCTGCCAACCCCGGGACGCCAGGACGGGATGGCGTGTTTCCCCCATACGGAAGACGAAGTTCTTCTGGTGTGCAACCACGAACTGGGGGATTGGCCAGACGCCCGCGAGGTCAGCCCTTTTGGGCCGGGTGATAAGCTGTTTCACCTGGTCCACGAGGATAAGGTATATGACCATGGCCTGCCAGACGCCCGCGTAATCGGCGGCACTACGACAATGCTTTATAATGTCAAAGAAGGGCGCCTTGTGCACCAGTTTCTGAGCCTGGCCGGCACCCAGGTCAATTGCGCCGGCGGCTTGACACCGTGGGGAAGCTGGCTTAGTTGCGAAGAATTTTTTGACGGCCCGCGGGGAGCCATGCAACAGCGCCACGGGTATGTGTTCGAGGTCCCGGCCAGCGCAACACCGGGTCTGGTTGAGCCCATCCCGTTGAAGGACATGGGCCGGTTTGTCCACGAGGCCGCCTGTGTCGACCACAAAACCGGGATTGTTTACATGACCCAGGATGCTGTGGAATCGTGTCTCTACCGGTTTATCCCGGACCAGCCCAGCAACCTGAAAGCGGGCGGCGCGTTGGAAGCCCTTGTCATTAAAGACCGCCCCTCGGCCAGGACTGACAATCATCGCCGTTGGGGCGGTGATACAATCCCGGAAAACCAACCCTTGAAAGTCTCATGGATCCCGCTGGAGAATGTCGATTACGACGAAAATGACCTGGCCGAGCGGGCGATCGCCTTGGGCGCCGCCAATTTCAGCCGCGGCGAGGGTATGTGGTTTGGTAGTGATGAGTTTTATTTCTCCTCCACCGACGGCGGGCCGGAACGCAAGGGACAGGTTTGGCGCTTTGATACCAGGGCGGAGACGCTTGAGTTATTCATTCAGCCCGGAAATGCCGCCCTGATGGAGAATTTGGACAACCTGACCATTGCCCCCTGGGGTGATTTGATAATTTGCGAGGACGGGCCGATACCCAACTACCTGCGCGGCATTACCCCCGAGGGGGAAATCTACAACATCGCTAGAGGCGATTATTACCGGAGTGAATTTGCCGGCGCCTGTTTTTCACCCGATGGCCGGGTCCTGTTCGTTAATCTGCAGGACGCCCACATGACGCTGGCGATCACCGGTCCGTGGAGACGCTTGCAAAACACCTGACTAAATTATGTCATACCGGCCTAGGCCGGTATCCGGCATGACAAGTTGTTTGTTTCCTTAGCCTCTTTTTTATTTATCACCCTCACCCTATCCCTCTCCCATCAAGGGAGAGGGGATAATGCCAGAGCCCTCTTTAAAAGTCCTCTCCCCTTTGTGGGAGAGGATTTAGGTGAGGGGGTGGTTATAACAAATGTCATGCCGGCGAAGGCAAGCTTCCTGTGTTTTTTACTTTGTGTTTGTATAGAAACTAAAATTTTATTCCAAATCCTCAACCGCGCCGCCCTCGCCGGTGACCCGGGCGGCCAGCGCCGCCTGCATAAATTTGTCCAGATCACCGTCCAGGACGGCGTTTGGGTTGCCCGATTCCACCCCGGTGCGCAAATCCTTGACCATCTGGTAGGGCTGCAGCACGTAAGAGCGGATCTGGTGTCCCCAGCCAATCTCGGTTTTGGCCTCGGCCTCGGCCTGCGCCTTTTCCTCGCGTTTTTGCAACTCGGCCTCATAAAGGCGGGCCTTCAGCATTTTCATGGCGCTGGCGCGGTTCTTGTGCTGCGAGCGCTGGTTTTGGCACTGGACCACGATTTTGGTCGGCAGGTGGGTAATCCTGACCGCGCTGTCGGTGGTATTGACGTGCTGGCCGCCGGCCCCCGATGCCCGGTAGGTATCGACCCTCAGGTCGTTTTCATTAATTTCAATTTCAATTTCTTCGTCAATCACCGGGTAAACCCAGACGCTGGCGAAGCTGGTGTGGCGCCGGGCGTTGGAATCAAACGGTGAGATGCGCACCAGGCGGTGGACCCCGCTTTCGGTCTTGAGCCAGCCGTATGCGTCCGCGCCGGTAATCTCCAGGGTGACGGATTTGATGCCCGCCTCCTCGCCCGCCATGTACTGCTGGGTGGTAACCTTGTAGCCCCTTTTTTCGGCCCAGCGTATGTACATGCGCATCAGCATCATGGCCCAGTCCTGGCTTTCGGTGCCGCCCGCCCCGGCGTGAATTTCGATATAGGCGTCGTTGCCATCGGCCTCGCCCGAAAACAGGCTTTCCATTTCCACCTTCTTGGCCTCTTTATTCAGTTTTTCGAACACCACTTCGGCCTCGGCGATCATGCCTTGGTCGCCCTCTGCCTCGGCCATTTCCAATAACTCAAGGGTATCGGCCAGCTCGACTGCCAGGCCGCTGCAGACCGAGAGAACATTATCAAGCCGGGTTCTTTCTTTCAGAAGTTTTTGGGCGCGCGCCGGGTTGTCCCAGAGGCTGGGATCTTCGGCCCGGGTGTTCAGGACTTCAAGCCGGGCTTTGGCCTTGTCCCAGTCAAAGATACCTCCTCAGCAGTTCGAGCGACTGCTTGATTTCACTAACCAGGGTTTCAATTTCAGCTTTCATGGGCTTTCTTTTAATCGAGGCGGGCGGTTTAGTAAATCCCGCTTGTGCCTTCTTTCAGGGCATCTTCAAGGCGCAGGAAGCCCTGGCCGTCGAGGACAAAGCGTATTCCGGACGGTTCGGTCCCGGGAATGAAGGCCTCAAGGATGACATTGCGGTCGCCGGGCTGGGCCGGCAGGCCGGTCTCGACATTAATCCGGATCAGGCGTATTCCGGCCGGAACCCGGAACGGGATGCCCGACCGGTCTTTCAAAGCCAGCTCCATGAAATCCCTGAAAATCGGCACCGCGATCGCCGACCCTTCTTCATTGACGCCGAGCGAGCGGGGCTGGTCAAAACCGACAAATACCCCAACCACCAGATCAGGGGAAAAGCCGATGAACCAGGCATCTTTCCAGTCGTTGGTGGTGCCGGTCTTGCCGCCCAGCGGGATGCCAAGAACGCGGATCTTGCGCCCGGTCCCGTTCCTTATTACCCCTTCCATTAATGACACCAGCTGATAGGCGATGCGGGCGTCCAGCACCCGCTTGCGCTCATCCGGAACCACCGGCAGCGGCTGCCCTTGCCAGCTTTCCGCCTGGCAGCCGAGACAAGTGCGTTTGTCATGGCGGTAAATGGTCCGGCCGCGGCGGTCCTGGATCCGTTCGATCAGAGAAGGTTCAATATTATAGCCGCCGTTGACGATCATGGAATAAGCGCTGGTCATCTGCAGCAGGGTGTTTTCAGCGGAGCCCAGCGCCGCCGCCAGGGTGGGCCGCATGTTGTCCGCCAGGCCGAAGCGGGCGGCATAATCCATAATCGTCTGCGGCCCCAGGTATTGGGCCAGCCGGACGGTCATCAGATTGCGCGATTTTTCCAGCCCGAGCCGCAGCGTCGAGGGCCCATAAAATATGTTTGAGGAATTGACCGGCTTCCATTTGCCCTGCCCCTCCCCCTGGTCGATCACAAACGGAGCGTCCAGCACCAGGCTGGAGGGGGTAAAGCCGTTATCAAGGCCGGCGGCGTAAACAAACGGCTTGAAAGCCGAGCCGGTCTGACGCGCCGCCTGGGTTGCCCGGTTAAACTGGCTGGTTTGATAGTTAAACCCGCCGATCATAGCCAGCACCCGGCCGGTGTGCGGGTCCATTGCGATCAGCGCCCCTTCCACCTCGGGAATCTGGTAAAGGGCATATATTTCGGCCATGCCATCGCTATCGTTTGATTTGGCGGCAATCAGAAATTCACTATCATCCCGCCCCCGGACCAGCGCCGCCGCAGGGGTTTCAATCGCTTCAACGATAATAATATCCCCGCCATCCAGCACCTGGGTGATTTTCTTGACCGAGCGGCCCAAGCGTTCGCCTTCCCGCCAGG
Organism: Pseudomonadota bacterium; assembly: GCA_022566215.1. GTDB lineage: Bacteria > Pseudomonadota > Alphaproteobacteria > Sphingomonadales > SMXR01 > SMXR01. The sequence continues at coordinate 12,365 of JADFJJ010000016.1, forward strand.
CCCGCGCCCATTTGACCTCCGGCAACGGGATCAAGCCCAGGCTGCCGTCTTCAAAACCTATCAGCGCCCGGTCCCCTTCAAAGCCAAGCACCTGGGCCAGCCGCCAGCTGTCGATCCCGAGCGAGATTTCATAGTCGCCGAGCGCCGAGGCCCAGCCCTCTTTCAGCGCCAGGTTGTCGACCGGCCCCCTCCAGCCATGGCGCCGGTCATAGACCACCAGGCCATCGCGCAAGACCTTTTCGGCAATCGCCTGCAATCTCGGCTCCAGCGTGGTATGAACCGACATGCCGCCGCCATAAAGTTTGCTGGCCCCGTAAATGGCCAGCAATTCGCGCCGCACTTCCTCCTCGAAATAATCAGCCCGGAACAACTCTTCTTTTTGCTTCAGGTTAACTTCCAGCGGGGCGTCACGGGCCTCGGTATATTCCTCACGGGTGATGAACCCATCGTCATACATGCGCCCCAGTACCCAGTTGCGGCGCGATTTTGCCGCCGCCGGGCGCCGGATTGGATGGTAGTTGGAAGGGGCTTTCAGCAATGCCGCCAGGTAGGCCACCTCAGGCAAAGTCAGCTCCTCCATTGATTTGTCGAAATAATTCAGCGCCGCCGCCGCCACCCCGTAGGAGCCGAAGCCGAGGTAAACGTCGTTCATGTAGAGCTCAAGGATTTCGTCCTTTTCGAACACCCGCTCAATCCGAAGAGCCAGGATCGCCTCCTTGATCTTGCGCTCATAGGTGGTCTCAGCGCTCAGCAGGAAATTTTTGGCCACCTGCTGGGTGATGGTCGAGCCGCCGACCGGCCGGCGGCTGGATAAAACATTGCCGAGATTAATCACGGCGGAGCGGAAAACACCAATTAAATCAATACCGTAGTGATCATAGAAGTGCTTGTCCTCGGCCGCCAGGAAAGCCTCGATAAGCTTTGGCGGCACTGCGTTGATCGGCACAAACAGCCGTTTCTGGGTGGCATATTCGGTCATCAGCGAGCCGTCATTGGCGTGGATTCGGGTGATCACCGGCGGTTCATAATTTGAGAGCTGGTAAATATCCGGCAGCCCGCGGCCGAAGTAGGCAAAGACAAACATCACCAGGGCCAGGCTGGCCACCAGGCCGGAAGCGCCAACAATGGCGCTGATTTTCAGGACTTTTTTCCGGTTCCAGGTTTTCCGGGCCTTGGCCCCCCGGGCTTTTTTCCCGCGCTTTGAAGGCTTTACCTGCTTCAGAAATTGGTCGACGTTAAACACCCGCTCCGGCTCCTAATAAAATTTGCTTATCTTCTAATGTTACTGGAAGGCGCCACTGGCGACAATTGAGGTAAAATAATTTTCCACCGCGTCGCTGATCGCCCTGGCAATCCTTTCCCGTCCCTGGCGGCTGGTCATCTGTTTGGCGTCCTCGCGGTTAGAGATGTAGCCAATTTCCAGCAGCACCGAGGGCACGTCAGGTGCTTTTAACACCAGAAATCCGGCAAAACGATGGCTGTTTTCCCGAAGCATGACTTCTTTGCCCAGTTCCGGCACCAGATAACCGGCAAAACGGGCGGAATAATTCATGGTCTCGCGCATCGCCAGGTCAACCAGAATATTGGCGACATCGGTGGATTCCCCGCGCAAATCAATGCCGGCAATCAGGTCGGACTTGTTTTCCTTCCGGGCCAGGGCGGCGGCTTCCTTGTCCGAGGAAGTCTCGGAAAGGGTATAAACCGTGGCCCCGCGAACTTTGCTGTTTTTGATCGAATCCGCATGGATCGAAATAAACAGATCCGCACCGGCCTTGCGGGCATACTCGAAACGCTGACGGTGGGGTATGTAGATATCCGTATCGCGGGTCAAAAGCACCCGGTAATTGCCGGTTTTCTCAAGCTCCTTTTTAACCGCTTTCGCGGTCGCCAGAACAATATCTTTTTCCCGCTGACCGCCCAAACCAATCGCTCCCGGATCAACCCCGCCATGGCCGGCATCCAGAACAATGGTGCGTTTGCTGGGCATGGGGGGCGGCTGGCTGTCGCGGATTGGCGGGCTGTAGGGCTGGGTTTTCCCCGGATTCGCCTCTATTGCCGCCAAAAATGTTTCGTGCCGGACCGGCTTCAGGTCAACCACCAGCCGGTACTGGTAACCGCTTTGCGGGGGCAGGATGAATATTCGCTCAACTACCGCGGGGCCGGTCAGGTCCAGCACTATGCGCGAGGTTCCGGGCTGGAACTGGCCATAGCGGTAATCCTCCACCACTCCGAGGCCACCTGTAACCCCTGCCCCTTCAAAATCCCAACTCACCTTGGGCAGGTCGATAACCACCCGGTAGGGCTCGGACAGCAGGAAATAGGTGTAGGGAATCTGTTCATCCAAATCCAGAACCAGGCGGGTTTTCCCGGCATTTTCACCCAGCCGGACACCCTTCACAGCCGCCCCTTGGGCGGTATTCACAATCAGGAACAAGCACGCCAGCAGCCACAAGAATCCGAAAAGGACGCAACGCGTCCTTCTGTCAGGGCTGAAAGATAAAGCCACGGGTTTTGCCATCAACATCCTCTTTAAGCCTTAAACTAATATGGAACTCTACCCCTTGGGACATGAATCCCTGGTGAACGGACCCTGTTATGCATACCACATATAGCACTTTTTCACTAATTACCCTACAAAATAGCGAAAAAAATAAAAAATATTATTTCTTAAGCTTTTTGGGTAATTCCTTGCACTCTGATTGAATAACGGGTATTGGGTTGCCATATAAAAACTGCTTTCGGATAATCCGCGGGCAGAGGAAGAATTTAAGTACCCTGACAAAAAGAAAGAATAATTATCAGCGGTATAGAAAATGACGATTAGGGCACAGACCATATCCCCATTTTCATTGCTTCGGACAGTGGATCATCCGGTTCACGCCGGAGTATGTATTCTACTTGAAAAACTTTATCTAACCTTTTGTCGAAAAAGACTTTTTTCGACTTTAAAAACGAAATTGCTTACCTTCCAGGACGCGCACATCAGAACTTCCCGCGGCGCCGGAAGGAAGCCTGGAGAGAAATTATATGACTTCAACATTACTCATCGACGCCCGCCATACCGAGGAGACCCGGGTGGCGGTAACCACCGACACAGTCCTGGACGAATTTGACTACGAATCGGCTGAAAAGACACAAATCAAAGGAAACGTTTACCTGGCCAAGGTGACCCGGGTAGAGCCTTCATTGCAGGCCGCGTTCGTCGAATACGGCGGAAACCGGCAGGGGTTCCTGGCTTTCAGCGAAATTCATCCTGATTATTACCAGATCCCGGTCGCGGATCGCGAGGCGATTTTGGCCGAGGAAGCGGCTTTGGCCGAAAACGCCGAAAACGACCAGGCGGAAGACCCGGACGAGGGCAAGGCCGCCAAGCAAACCGAAGCGGATGAAATTATCGACGGGGGGCTCTTGGACAAGCGCCGTATCCGCGCCCTCAAACGCCGCTATAAAATCCAGGAAGTGATCAAAAAGCGCCAAATCCTGCTGATTCAGGTGGTCAAGGAAGAACGCGGCACCAAGGGTGCGGCGCTTACCACCTACCTGTCGCTGCCCGGCCGCTATTGCGTGCTGATGCCCAACACCACCCACGGCAACGGTATTTCCCGCAAAATCTCGGACCCCAAGGAACGCCAGCGCCTGCGTAAAATCCTGAACGAATTTACCGTTCCCAAGGGCATGGGCTGCATTATCAGGACGGTCGGCATGGGCCGCACCAAGGCCGAGATCAAGCGCGACTTCGATTACCTTTCCAAAACCTGGGCGGAAATCCGCGAAACCACGCTTAAAGCGGTGGCTCCAACGCTGATTTTCGAGGAAGGGAGCCTGATCAAGCGGTCGCTCCGGGACATTTACGACAAGCATGTCAAAGAGGTCCTGATCGAAGGTCATGACGGCTTTAAACTGGCCAAGGACTTTATGAAGCGCCTGATGCCAACCCACGCCAAGAACATCAAGGAATACAAGGGCAAGGAGCCGCTGTTCCAAAAATACGGTGTGGAAGCCCAGATCGACAACCTCTTTTCCCCGGTCATAACATTAAAATCCGGGGGGTATATCGTCATCAACCCGACCGAGGCGCTGGTGGCCATCGACGTCAACTCCGGCAAGGCCACCCGGGAGCACAATATCGAGGAAACAGCGCTGCAGACCAACATCGAAGCGGCGGTGGAGATCGCCCGTCAGCTGCGCCTGCGCGATATCGCCGGGCTGATTGTGATTGATTTCATCGACATGGAGGAATTTTCCAACGTCAAGGCGATCGAGAGGAAATTCCGCGACGCCCTGAAGTCCGACCGCGCGCGCCTTTTCACCAGCCGGATCAGCGCTCTGGGGCTTTTGGAGATGTCGCGCCAGCGGCTGCGCGCCTCGCTTTACGAGATCAGTACCCAGCCCTGCCCCCATTGCGAGGCTTCGGGACGAATTTCCTCGCTTTCGACTCTGGCGCTCCGGGTTTTCCGGCAGATTGAGGCGCTTGGCATGGAGGAACGGCACTCTCACATCCTGATTCAGGCGCCGCAAGAGCTGGCGCTCTTTATGCTCAACAGCAAGCGCCGGCACCTGGAAGAGGTGGAGCAGCGCTTTAACGTCAAGGTCACCGTAAATCCCAATGTGGCGATGCGCATGCCCCATTTCGAAATAAAAGGGTTGAGTGAAGAACAGCTCCAGCGCGAGATGGGCGCCAGCTTCCTGGCCGCCGCCGGGCTGGCGGATAAAACCGCCTCTCAACCGGACGGTTTTGGCAAGTCCGACGGGCGCGGTCATTTCCCCGGCAAAAAACGCCACCGCGGGAAGCGCGGCGGCCAACGGCAAAAATTTGGGCGCGACAGTGAAAAACCGCATTACCAAAAAGACCAGCAGGCCGCCAGCAAACCGGAAGATGCCCGGATAGCTTCCGCAAAGGCTGAGGACGCCTCCCCGGCCAAGCAAGCGGTTCCGGAAAAGGGTCTCGACAAGAAATCGCCGGAAAAGGAAGCCGCTAAAAAGGCCGGCAAGACACCTGAGAAAAAGACCGGCCGCCCCAAAGCGGCCACAAAAAGGGTGGAAGATAAAAAGGAACCTAAGACAGAAAAAGCGGCCACAGCCCCCAGGTCCAGTGAAGAAAAGGCCGGGAAAAAGACCAAAGCCCCGGCCCGGCAGGTGAAAAAGGCCGCGCCCAAGGCAGCTGAAAGCGCGGCGGTGAAACCGAAAGCCAAAAAAACCGGGCCAACCCGCAAGGGCTGGTGGCAAAGAGCGGTCGGCGGAAAATAACCTGGCGGCCGTTATAAACATGAGATAAAAGCCGGGACCTGGTCAGGTGAAAGCGGAAGTGGTGAGGTGATCCTCACCAATAAGTCAATTGACTGGAAGAATTCCGGCCTGATAGGTTCAGGCAGAAGATATTACCTTAAGGAGCTGTTCCTTGATTATCATCGCCCGCAAACTGTTGACCCTTCTGACCATTGTCATGCTGGTTGTAATCCCGATGATTCCCCGGCCAGCCGAGGCCCAGGGGTTGTCGCTCCTGAGGGATGCCGAAACCGAATGGTTCCTGCGTGAGATTTCCACCCCCTTTTTTGAAGCCGCGGGCCTGAATCCGAGCGCGGTGAGCATTTACCTGATCCATGACAGTTCGATGAACGCTTTCGTCACCCTTGGGCAAATTATGGCGATTTATTCCGGCCTGATCCAGTCGGTCGACAACGTCAACCAGCTGGAAGGGGTGATCGCCCATGAAACCGGGCATATCGCCGGCGGTCATGCGGTGCGCTACCGTGAAGGTCAGAAAGCGGCTCTCAAGGTTTTGCTGGTCCACGTCATTCTGGGCCTGGCCGCGGCCGTGGCGGGCTCGCCGGATGCCGCGGCGGGCCTTTTGCTGGGCGGTCAAAGCATGGCCCAGCGGGTATACTTAAGTTATTCCCGGGTCCAGGAATCAACCGCTGACCAGGCGGCCATGACCTATCTGAATGCCGCCGGAGTTTCAGCCCGGGGGATGATTGAATTCTTTGACAAAATCAGGGACCAGGAACTGCTGACAACCTCCCGCCGCGACCCTTATGTCCGGACCCATCCGCTGTCGGGCGACAGAATTTTGCGCCTCATCGACCGGGCCCAAGCCTCCCCTTACTATGATGTCCCCTCAAGTGAGGAAAAGGTATACTGGTTCAAAAGAATCCGCGCCAAGATCGACGGGTTTATTTATGACCCTGAGATAACCTTGCGCATGTACCCGGTCCGGGACCAAAGCCTGTTTGCCCGCTATGCCCGGGTTTACGCCTACCAAAAGGCGCTGAGGCTGGACGACGCCCTGGCTGAGGCCACCAGCCTGATCAATGAAAACCCGGATGACCCGTATTTCCATGAGATTGCCGGCCAGATTCTGTTCGAATTCGGCAAGATAGAACAGTCCCTCCCCTATTTGCGCCGCGCCCATGAACTGCTGCCGCAGGAGCCGCTGATCATGACCGCGCTGGGCCATGCCCTGGTGGCGATGGAAACCCCCGAGACCGACCGGGAAGCTATTGGAGTGCTGGAACTGGCGGTCTTTTTCGACAGACAAAACGGTCTCGCCTGGCGCCAGCTGGCGGTGGTTTATGCCCGCACCGGTCGGGAAAACATGGCCAACCTGGCAACCGCGGAGATGTTCAGCCTGCACGGCCGCTACCGTGATGCGGTTGGCCGGGCGCAAATGGCCTTCAAGACCTTCCCGGAAGGCACCCGTGAATGGGTGCAAGCCCAGGATCTGATTTTCACCGCCACCGCCGAGATGGAAAAACATCCGGAGCAAAACCGCAGACGGCGTTAAGCGCTCAAGTTTCCATAAAATTATTATTATAGGTCAACGTTATGATTAAACCCTTCCAAATTTTGTTTGCCGCGGTGCTGCTGCTGACCCCGCCTTCCGGCGCTGTTCTCGCCGGAGAGGAGGAATCCTTGAGCAAGCAGCAGATCGAGGAGATTATCCGCAACTACATCCTGGAAAACCCCGAGATTATTACCCAGGCGGTCCTTATCCTGCGGGAGCGGGAGGAGCAGCGCACCCGCGAAGCCGTCCAGCTGGCGCTGGCCGACAATCATGACCTTTTGTTTAATGATGAGCTTTCGATTGTTGTCGGCAACCCGGAGGGCGATGTCACGCTGGTGGAGTTTTATGACTACCGCTGCTCCTTTTGCCGCCAGTCCCATGGGGCGGTCATGCAGATGCTGGAAGAGGACAAAAACCTCCGTCTGGTCCTCAAACAGTTCCCGGTCAAGGACCAGCCCGGGGAAGTGCCGGTCTCCCTGATTTCCGCCCGATTGGCCATGGCGGCGGAAAAACAGGGTTTGTTCCTGCCCTTCCATGATGCCATGTTCCTGGCCGAGCCGCCTTTAACCGAGCGCAAGGTTTACGCCATCGCTAAAGAAGTGGGCCTTGATTTGGAACGCCTTGAAAAAGATATGAGGGAGCCGGCATTTACCGAACACCTGCGCCAGACCCTGACGCTGGCCAGCGAGATTGGCGCCACCGGCACCCCGACCTTCGTGATCGGCGGATACGTTATCTCGAGTATGCTGGATGCCGAGATCCTGCGCCAGATCATTGGCCTCACGCGCGAGGTCCAGGCCGCCCAGACGGCTGAAAACGCCAGCGATTAATCAGTTGTCGGTTAGCAGGGCCATATCTTAATCATTGAATGCTAGCCATATTTCCCTTCCCCCTAAGCGCACTTGGTTTCCAATAAAGGAATCCGCTTAACTTCTTTCTCAAGGCGCATATTCGCCCGATAAATATTATATTTGTTTTGCAGGTTCAGCCAAAGGTCAGGACCATTTCCGAAATAGGCGCCAAGCCGGACGGCGGTATCGGCTGTAATAGCCGCGTTTCCGGCAATAATCAGATGCAAGAGCTGGCGCGAAATGCCCATAGCAATTGCAGCTGCGGTAATAGTTACTTCGTTCTCATCCAGAATCTGTTTGACAATAACGCCCGGGTTTGAGGGCGCGATCACCCTTTTTCCTTTATATTCAGTCATCTCTTTGTCTCCATTGCTTAGTGGTACTGATCCAGATCAACCCGGCAGGCATCACCCTCTTCAAATTCAAATGTAATGCACCATGGCCCATTTACATGGATGGAATAAACAACCGGTTCGTTTTTCTTGTTTCCCTGAAGCGGGTGAAAATTCCATCCCGGGATATTCATATCCTCCGGCGCGGTCGCGGCATCCAGAGCCTCCAGCCGTACCGTAATCCGTTTCATCATCCGGGCATCCAGTTTTCTGGCGTCATTCTTGTACCAAAACTGGGCCAAGCCCTTATGCTTGAAACTTTCGATCACCTTTATAAGGTAAAGTATTTGTTTACAGTGTCAAGTTATTGTTTACACTAACTCTTCTGTTCAACCTAACCCTCCCCTGTAGGGGAGGGTTAGGTTGAACAGCGCAGCTAAATGCTGAAATTAAAAAAAATGTAGAATTTATTTATCAAAATGCATTCTTTTGTGCGCGAATAGCCTTACTTACACGACCAAAGACTTCCTTCTCACTTAAGTCCTCATTGTATTTAAACTCTACAACTAAAACGCCCGCTGCAGCCGCTTTTTTTCGCTTGAGAGCGTCACGCTTCTTGGTCTTTTGAAAGCCTTTCTCACCTCCAAATCGCTCGACCGGGCGATAATGCTGCAGTCCTTGGTACTCAATCGCCACCCTAACCTCTGGCATATAGATGTCAAAACGCATGGGCCTTAGCCATTTCGGGCTTGTCTCTCGCTCAATTTGATACTGTGGGAATAACATTTTAATGATGCTGTCAAGATGCGTCTCAGAAACCCACCCTTCACCTATATGAGGAATTCCAAGACGATCACGAACAGCATTTTCTGCGTCCCTACAACTGATGTGAGAACGAATAGCCTCTGCCATAATATAGGGTCGATAATGCTTAATAACTGTACCCGCATACTTTTGATATGTGAGTGTCAAAGGAATTTCTCGACAAAAATGGCAGATGCCATTTCGATACTCAACCGACTGCAAATGTTTTTTAGCAGTGCGTAGACTTGAGCCTGGACCATGAGATGAATTTAGAATTACATTTCTCTCTGTTTCCGAAGCATTTCCTAAGCCATGTCTTGTATCTGTTAAGAAATCAGGAATTTTGGCTTCCCACCTGAGCTTGCTCACAGTTTCCATCACACCCCGAAAACATTCACATGTATATTCCACACCACAAATATTGCACGCCCATATTATGTAAAGAGAGCTGTTATTGTTACTAACTTTTGGGGTTAGAAAATGGAGGGGACAATCGCACGTATTAATTTGCTTTTCGTCAAACGGCAGTAGCTCTAAAGGCAACCAAAATCCTTGTGTCTTTATAAAATATCTCTCCCGAGTTTTCATTGTCTTATGTCGTCGAATTTTTGGCAAACTTGGTACCCAACTACCATAACTGTAAAATCCACAGACAATTGGCTGTTCCAATAGGAACTCATCCAATTCCATCCCGGGCGCAGTATCTAGTTGGAGATCAAATCGAGCTATTTGTACACCTCTCTTTTCGAGAACCTCACGTCCGATAACCTGCAGTACATTGCCAAGGCCATCGTTAGATAGAGGAGAGGAAATATCAATGCGTGTTTTAACGAGGTCGTCGGCTAAACGCGTTTTAATACGGTCTTCAAACGCCGAAACAAGATCATCCATAAGCCGTTGTACAATGCCGGAGTCTGTGTAGGGTCGCGCAAGTGACAGTAAATCACCAAAATCATCAGACTTAAGTTTTACCGATAAGTGCATTTTCCACCCTTTAAATCAAAACTCTTTCAGTAGCATTAACAGTCTATATATTAAGAACTAAATCAGGCCGCCCAGGGGTGAGGACGGATCGGCGTAGCGGCGCATTCCCATCCGTCCGGCCAGGTAGGCTTTCCGGCCGGCGATCACCGCATGCTTCATGGCCTCAGCCATCAGCACCGGATCCTTGGCCTCGGCAATTGCGGTGTTCATCAAAACCCCGTCACAGCCCAGTTCCATGGCAATCGCGGCGTCTGAGGCGGTGCCGACCCCGGCGTCAACCAGCACCGGCACTGTGCACGCTTCCACGATCAGACGGATGTTGACCCTGCTTTGCAGGCCGAGCCCTGAGCCGATCGGCGCGCCCAGCGGCATAATCGCTACGCACCCCATATCCTCCAGCGTCCTAGCGGCGATCGGGTCATCGTTACAGTAAACCATCACCTTGAACCCTTCCCTGACAAGGACTTTGGTGGCCTCGAATGTCGCCGGCATGTTGGGATAGAGGGTTTTCTCATCGCCCAGCACCTCCAGCTTGACCAGATCCCAGCCGCCCGCTTCGCGCGCCAGGCGCAGCGTACGCAAGGCTTCCTCCGCGCTAAAGCACCCGGCGGTATTGGGCAGGTAGGTATATTTTTTGGGGTCCAGATAATCCGTCAGCATCGGCTGGCCGGGATCGGAGATGTTCACCCGCCGCACCGCCACCGTAATAATCTCGGCCCCCGAAGCCTCGACCGCGGCTTTGTTTTGTTCAAAGTCCTTATATTTCCCGGTGCCGACGATCAACCGTGAGGAATATTCCTTATCCGCGACAATGAACGGATCATTGCCATGATCGCCGCCGCCGATGAAGTGGACAATTTCCAGCTCATCGCCAGGTTTGATAACGACCTTATCAAAGGCCGACTTGGGAACAATCTCGCGGTTCCGCTCGAGCGCCACTTTTTTGTCATCGAGACCAAGACTGGCCAGAAACTGGCGTACCGACAGGCCCTCCCCGGTGCTTTTTTTCTCGCCGTTTATGGTAATTTCAATCACGTCCGGGCTGCCTTGTATTCTTCTGAGTTTAAGGGGAAATCCGCTTTCCTCCTCTTCATATAGGCTCTATACATTGAACACTTCAATGGTCAAAAACAAAAATAAGACGGTATTTGTCCTCAATGGACCAAACCTGAACCTGCTGGGCGCCCGCCAGCCGGAAATCTATGGCGCGGACACTTTAAAGGATATTGAAAAGGCTCTTAAAGCCCAGGCAAAGTCCCTGGGGCTGGCGCTCGAATTCCGCCAATCCAACCATGAGGGGGAACTGGTCGACTGGTGCCAGGAAGCGGCCCGGGAGGCGGCCGGCGTGATTATCAACGCCGGCGGCTACAGCCACACCTCGGTGGCCATCCGGGATGCGCTTGAGGCGCTGGAGATTCCGGTGGTGGAAGTGCATCTGTCAAACATTTACGCCCGGGAGGATTTTCGCCATACTTCGCTGATCAGCGCCGTTGCGGCGGCGACAATTTGCGGGTTTGGCGCCCAAGGGTACCATTTTGCACTTGAAGGTTTGGCAGGAAAGCTGACATAAGGGTCACATTGAATTCTAACCGGCCGGGGAGCTGAAAAATATGGTCAGCGCGAAAGACGCCAAGGGTAAGTCGATGAAGGACGCCAAAGCCCGGATCAAGGAGTTGTCCAAGCTTCTTGGCGAAAACAACCTGTCTGAAATTGAGATGGAACAGGATGGCCTGAGAATTCGGGTTTCGCGCGCTGGCGGCGCCGTCCTCACGCCGGCCGCGGGCACCGCCGGAGGGGCCCCCAGGGAAGCAGAGTCCGAGCCGGGCAAACCCGCTAAATATGACCCCCGCGACCACCCGGGATGCCTCAAATCGCCGATGGTCGGAACCGTTTTCATAGCTCCTGAACCAGGCGCCGATGCCTTTGTCTCGGTCGGCGATACAGTCAAGAAAGGCCAGACGCTTTTTATTATCGAGGCGATGAAGGTGATGAACCAGATCGGCGCCCACCGGGACGGCAAGATCAAGGAAATCCTGATCACCGACGCCCAGCCGGTGGAATTTGACCAACCGCTTGCGGTAATCGAATAAGCGGATCCGGAATAATTCCAGATGTTTGAAAAAATCCTTATTGCCAACCGCGGCGAGATTGCCCTCCGGATTCACCGGGCGTGCCATGAAATGGGCATCAAGACGGTGGCGGTCCATTCCACCGCCGATGCCGACGCCATGCACGTGCGGCTGGCGGATGAAAGTATTTGTATCGGCCCGCCGCCCTCCGCGGACAGTTATCTGAACATGCCGGCGATCATTTCCGCGGCGGAGATCACCGGCGCCGACGCTATTCACCCGGGCTACGGGTTCCTGTCGGAGAATGCCAGATTCGCCGATATCGTCACCGAACACAAAATTGTATTTATCGGCCCCAAGGGAGACCATATCCGTCTGATGGGGGACAAGATCGCCGCTAAAGAAGCCGTCCGGAAGCTGGGCATTCCGGTGGTTCCGGGCTCTGAAGGCGAGCTCAAGGACGCCAACCATGCAGTCAGGATCGCCAAGGAGATCGGCTTCCCGGTGCTGATCAAGGCGGCGGCCGGCGGCGGCGGCCGGGGCATGAAGGTGGCTCGCTCGGAAGATCAGGTGGCAAACGCCTTTCGCGCCGCCCGCACCGAAGCCAAAGCGGCCTTCGGGGATGATGTCGTGTACATGGAAAAATTCTTGCAGAATCCGCGCCATATCGAGTTTCAGGTGCTGGCCGATTCCTTTGGCAATGCGGTCCATTTGGGGGAGCGCGATTGTTCCCTGCAGCGGCGTCACCAAAAGGTTATCGAGGAGGCCCCCTCACCCGCGCTGAATGACGACCAGCGCCGGGAAATGGGTGAAATATGCGTGAATGCGATTCTTAAATTAGGTTATCTGGGGGCCGGGACGATCGAGTTTTTATATGAGGATGGTAAATTTTATTTCATCGAAATGAACACCCGCCTGCAGGTCGAACACCCGGTCACGGAAATGATTACCGGGCTCGATCTGGTGCGCCAGCAAATCCGCATCGCGGCCGGAGAAGAGCTTCCGTTCAAGCAGCAGGACATCCGTTTTTCGGGCCATGCAATCGAGTGCCGGATCAACGCCGAGGACCCCCTGACATTTGCCCCCTCGCCGGGTAAAGTGACCGATTACCACCCGCCCGGCGGACTTGATGTCCGGGTCGATTCCGCCCTTTATTCAGGGTATACCGTCCCGCCCAATTACGACAGCCTGATCTCCAAACTGGTGGTCCACGGCAACACCCGCGAAGGTTGCTTGATGCGCCTCAGGCGTTCGCTGGAGGAATACGTCATCGGCGGCATCAAAAACACCATCCCGCTGCACCAGATGCTGATCGCCAACCCTGATTTTATCAATGGCGAGTATAACATCCACTGGCTGGAAAATTTCCTGGAAAATTACGGCGAATAAAAGATCGTTTGTTCCGATTTCGAATTTCAAGTTCCCAATTCCTTGCCACCCCCTCACCCCACCCCTCTCCCACGGCCTGTCCGCCATAGCCTTTGGCGACGGCGGAAGGGGAGAGGGAGTAAAAGAATGCTTCGCTTGAATCCCCTCTCCCTTGATGGGAGAGGGTAGGGTGAGGGTGGAATAAATAAACAATGTTAAACTCAAACAAATTATGGTTAAAAAAACCATGACCGTCCTTACCACAAAACACCTGCTGGAAGCCTACCGCTGCGGCATCTTTCCGATGGCTGAGACGCGCGACAGTGAGGAGTTGTTCTGGGTCGAGCCGAAGTTGCGTGGGATCCTTCCCTTGGGCGGGTTCCACATGCCCAGGGAGCTGAAAAAACTCATTAAGAAAGAGCGCTTCCGGGTCACTGTCAACAAAGCCTTCCTGAAGGTCATGCGGCTCTGTGGCTCACCGGCAGCGGGACGGGAGGAGACCTGGATCAACGAGGATATCCTGGCGCTTTACGGCCAACTGCACGAGCAAGGGCACGCTCACTCAATCGAGGTCTGGGAGATGGGGGAGCTGGCCGGCGGTCTTTACGGGGTGGCGATTGGCGGAGCATTTTGCGGGGAAAGCATGTTTTACCTGAAAACCGGGGCCAGCAAGGTGGCCCTGGCCTACACCGTGGCACGGCTGAAGGCGGGCGGATTTGTCCTGTTTGATGTCCAGTTCCTGACCGGACATCTGAAACGCTTCGGAGCAATCGAGGTCGACCAGGATGAATATTTGAGAAGACTGCAGGAAGCCCTGAAGATAACCCCCAACTTCTATTCACTCCCGGAGGCGGTGTCTGTGGAAGAGGTTTTGCAGCTGATCGCCCAGACATCATAAACCGCGTGCTCCAGGGCATTGAGCGCCGGCGACGAGGCCAGCATCCAGCCGGTGAACACCCGAACCTCGGCGCCGTCGGCCAGGACATCATCAATCTCGAGGAAAATATAGGTTTCCGGCGTCTCTTCCGGCGGGCGCGAATAACAGAACCGGGCGGCGATCCGGAGGGTTCCAAATTTAACCCGCCTGCCCAGCGGCAGCTGCAGTTCGGTAATCCGTGCGGTAATTTTATCAAGCGCCCCGACCACGGCGGTTTGCGGCTCTTCAGGCTGCCCTTGGGCGGTGGCGGTGAAATTTACAGCCAACATGGCTGCAGCCAAAAACAGGACTTTTAAGGGGGATACAGTCATCGGGGCCAGACTTACTTTTCGTCCCCGTCCTTGTCCTGATCATCACCGGCGCTGAAAATCTCCCGGCCGATCAGGTCGATGACATCAATCGACCCCTGGGTGAATTCGATTTCATCACCGTCCTCAAGATACTCATCATCGCCGCCCGGCTCGAGCGACAGGTAACGGCCCCCCAAAAGACTTTCCGAGCGGATTTTCGCGGAGGTATCCGCCGGCAGTCTGACCTTGGGATCAATCGAAAGCTTAAGCACCGCCTGGTATGTTTCAAGGTCAACTTCCTGAGCGATGATGGTCCCGACCTTGATGCCGCCAATGCGCACATCGCCGCCGACATTGAGGCCGTCAACCCGGTCAAACCTGGCGCTTAGGGAGTAGCCTTCAACCTTGCCAAACTCGGTGGTTTTGTAGGTGAACATGAAAAACCACGCCGCCACCACCAGAACGGCGGCTCCGATCAGCGCTTCGACGAGGTTGTTCTTCATGGCGCTCCCTTTTTAAGGTTTCCAGGCCTCGTAGTCGCCGGTGGCAGGATGGCGCTGGCCTTCCCGGGTCAGGCTTCCGGGTGGAAAATAGGCGCCGCCAGTGCCGGTCAGGTTGGCCTTGTGGGGCTTTTCCCAGGGTTTGACCTTGGGCGGGTTGACAGTCGGCGGCTCCGCCACCGTTTTATGAAGCCAGCCATGCCATTCAGCGGGTACCCGTGAGGCCTCAACTATACCGTTATAAATCACCCAGCGGCGTTTGCCGTCCCTGGTCTGGTAATAGGTATTGCCCTGCCCGTCCTGGCCGACCTTTTTGCCTTTCAGCCTGGTGTAGAGCAGGGTGCCGATGGTGGCGTCCTGCCACCAGATGAATATCTGCTTGATGAACTTCAACATGATTCTCTTGTGCCCTAGATTTGCGCCAATTCCAAGGCTGGTCTTAGCATACCGAATAGCTTTTGCAAACACACTGAGGGGATGATTTTCGGCCCGCTCATGGTTTAAAATCCGATCCAGTCCGCCGACGACGATTTCACCTCCGGCGGTTATTCCGGCGGCCGCTTATTTACTCAATGGGGATAACGCGCTCAGATGCCGCACCCATTACTTGGCTTGAAATCATTTTTATGTGTAAATCACGTATTTATTGTTCAAAAGACTAATTTTTAATAAAAGTTTAGATTGTTTTATCACCTATACTTGTGGTTTTATTTTATTTTCCAGTATTTTAGTCTATGATAGGTTTGTTACTTGTTTATTGGAGATAGACAAAGAAATTAATAAAATCCTATATTTAACCAATTTTTACCCTTGGGGAATAATAAGAGGCGACGGCGATGGCGTATGCAGTTTC
Organism: Pseudomonadota bacterium; assembly: GCA_022566215.1. Lineage (GTDB taxonomy): Bacteria > Pseudomonadota > Alphaproteobacteria > Sphingomonadales > SMXR01 > SMXR01. The sequence goes on from JADFJJ010000016.1 coordinate 28,134, forward strand.
AGATTATTTAAACGAAATAGAAAAGCTGGATGACCTCAATTCGCTTAAAATCTTGACCTCTAAAATTTTAAACGATTACGGTTTTGACAAGTTCAGCTATATTGGTTTTAACGCCCGCCGGGAAATCAATCACAAAACCAACGAATCGGCTTTTATCCGCTCCAGTTTAGTGCAATCCACTTTTCCAAAGAACTGGATTGAACATTATGACAAAAATTCATTTCTTTATATTGACCCCTTAATTTCTAGCGCCAAATCGAGTCTTTTACCTTTTCGCTGGCACGGAGAAGAGAAGATCGATAAGGTTTCCCGCGCTCAACGGCGAGTTTTTGAGGAGGGGAAAAGCTTTGGCATTAAGAGAGGTGTGGTCATTCCAATTCATGCCCCGGGCGGGGATTTTGCCACAATGGCGCTGGCAACCGATGATTCCAGGAAAAATATGGAAACGCTCTGGCAGGCCAAAAAGCACGATTTGCATCTCATCGGCCTCTATTTTCACGCCACTGTCTGGGAAAATGTACTGCAGCGGAAAATAAAGCCGACCCCTGCCCTGACACCAAGGGAACTGCAATGCCTGGAGTGGTCGGCACGGGGGAAAACCCTCTGGGAAGTATCAAAAATCCTGGGAATCTCGGAAGCCACATCCAAAACGCACTTGCGTGGCGCCATGCGAAAACTCGACACCTTCAATAAAACACATGCCGTTTCCAAGGCGGTGGTTCACGGCCTCATTTCTGTATGATCACAGGTTACTTTAATTTGACCAAAACTCATCCGCGGTAAGACAATCTTACACATTATCTGAGATTTTTACCTCCACCTTTTGGGGGAGGTGAAAATTTTCCCGTTCTGGTTTCTAATCCCTCCTTAAAAGGGATTTTGATGTGATTGAACTTATCACTGCTACAGAATGGGCGAACTCCCCGGAAATCCGCCGGGAGGTTTTTGAGTTTCGCCACCGCATTTTTGTCAAGCGGCTGGGCTGGGAAATCCCCTCAATAGATTCCATGGAATTTGACAATTATGACGCCCTGCTGCCGGTAAATATGATCGCCCGCGATGCCTCGGGCCGCCTGACCGCCACCTGGAGGCTGCTGCCGACCACCGGCCCCTATATGCTGCGCAATACATTTCAGGACCTTCTGGGCGAGATGGAAGCCCCGGTCAGTGAGGCTGTCTGGGAGATTAGCCGTTTTGCCTTTGACCCCCGGGAAACCGGATCCCGCAGGGTTTCCGAATTTGCCAAAATTGCCGGAGAGACGTTTTGCGCCCTGGGTGAATTCGGACTCCAGATCGGAATGAATGAGGTTATCGGCGTCTACGATATGAGAATTTCCCATATCCTGAAAACCCTGGGATGTCTTCCTTTATGGATCGGAAAACCCAAAAGAATTGGCAACTGTTTAGCCGTTGCCGCCAGTTTTGAAGTCTCTTTAAAACGGCTTCGGTCTTTAAGACAAACGCTCGCACGGTCCAAACCAATACTCATTCCCTTCACCCCAACAAGGAAAGCAGCATGAACGATCTTCAAACAAACCGGCCGGATTTCCCGGAAGAAACGCCCAGGGAAAAACTTTCAGGCATTTTCCAGGCGCTGGAATTCATCGCCCGTGAAAGTGAAAAACTGGGGCTCAAATTTACCGCCCACATGATCGGGGTGGCCGCGGATCTGGCAGTCATAGAACAGTCAGAAACAGAAAATCCGACCGTTACCCCATTCAAACACGAACACCTGTCAAAACAGTAAAGATTGGAAAACGGATACAGCGATGACAACGATGCAGAAAATCACTCCCATGAGTTTCCGGAAAGCCAAAAGAGCCGGGCCCAGGGGGCTGCCGTTGGTCGGCTCATTGTTCCAGATGCGAAAAGACCCGCTAAAATTCTTTACCGGAATCTCCAGGGAATACGGTGATGTGGTTCCTGTTAAAATTGGCTTTGAGACCATTTACCTGATCAATCACCCGGACCACCTGAAAAGAATATTCCAGGACAACCGCGACAATTATGTCCGCAGCAAGTATTACGCTCAGCTCTCGCCGATTATCGGCGATGGCCTGTTCACCCTTGAGGGCAAAGCCTGGCGGCGCCAGAGAAAGGCCGCGCAACCCGCGGTCAGCGGCCCCAATCTGGTGAATATGACCGGTGTCATGGTCAAGGTTGTCCGGGAAATGATCGGGCGTCTGCGGGATTATGAAAAAAACGATACGCCTTTGGAAATTTCCAAGGAAGCCTTTCATTTCAAACTGACAATAGTGATGAGGTCGCTGTTCAACGCCGACCTTGACCGGGAAACCTTTGAAAAAGTTTTGACCGCCCTGACGGTTATCCTCAAGGAAATCGAAAAGCGCGTCTGGGAGATGTTTTCCCCTCCCCTGTGGCTGCCGTCACGGCGGATCCGGAAACTTCAGGCAGCCATCAACACCATGGGCCAAATCATTGACGGCATCGTGGAAAACAGACTGGACAGCAAAGTATTTCACAATGACCTGCTTGATATGCTGATCCGCGCTGAAAAAATTTATGGATGGGATCAAACCTCGCTTCGCTCAATCCGTGACCAGGTGATCTCGATTGCCATCGCCGGACATGAAACCGGGGCTGTTGCCCTCTGCTGGCTTACTTACGAGCTTTCAAAAAATCCCGCCATCGCCGGTAAAATCCGGCAGGAGGCTGATGCCGTGTTCGGCGACAAGGACCCTGACTTCAATTCCTTCCAGAAGCTGAAATATACCCACCAGGTGTTCAAGGAAATCCTCAGGCTTTATCCGCCTCTTTGGACCGTATCGCGGCAAACGGTCTCAGCGGATGTTCTGGGACAGCACAAACTTCCCAAGGGTGCAATTGTCATGCTCTCCCCTTACGTTATGCACCGCAATCCCAGGTTCTGGAATAACCCTGAAGTTTTCGATCCCGACCGTTTTTTGCCGAAGCAAGAGGCAAAACGCCATAAGCACGCCTATTTTCCCTTTGGCGGCGGTCCACATCTTTGCCTGGGCAACCGCTTTGGCACTCTGGAAGGGGTGATGAGCTTGGCCATGCTGTGTCAGAAATTCGATTTTGAGGTGTGCCCCGGGCAAAAACTCGAACCGGTGCCGATGACCACCCTCAGGCCGTCCGGCCGCATGTTTATAAAAGTCCGCAAGGGTGATGAAACCAGACGCCGGCTGGCCGCTTAGGAAGGAGATTACAAATGACCTTGCCAATTATCAATTGCCCCGTTTCCGCGGGTGAGGTTTTCAGGTTTATCAAAAAAGAGGGGTACGCAATCATCAAAGGATTAGCCCCTTCCAATGTTATTAAAGCCGTCGCCGGCCAGTTGGAGCCATTTTTTGGCCAAACGCCTAATTGTGAGGGTTATTTCTGGGGTTTTAAAACAATCAGAATGGGGGGAATAATTACCAAATCCTCCGCCAGCCATGAATTAATCACCCACCCTCTTATTCTGGAAATTGTTCAGGCCGTCCTTGGCCCTTATTGCAGCAGCTTTCAGCTTAACCTGACCCAGGCGATACGCATCGAACCGGGAGAGATCAAGCAGCCCCTCCACCGGGACCAGGAGGTGTTCCCATATGAGCATCCAGGTTCGGAGTGCCAGATCAACGTCATGTGGGCGCTGGATGATTTCACCAAGGAAAACGGGGCAACCCGCATTATACCCCGCAGCCATTTGCAAAAGCTTGACCGGGATCCACCCGAAGACCAGATTATACCAGCTGAAATGCCGCGCGGGACGGCGTTGATTTATCTCGGCTCTCTCACTCATTCCGGAGGGGGAAACAGAACCACGCAGCCCCGGACGGGACTTGCCATTAGCTATTCCCTGGGATGGCTCAGACAGGCAGAAAATCAATTTCTGGCGGTCCCTCCGGAAATTGCCCGCACACTGCCGGAAAAATTAACCTCTCTGATCGGCTACAGAATTCATGAACCTAACCTTGGTTGGTATGAAGGCCAGGATCCAAAAATCCTATTAAGCGGGGAACGGCCCGTAACCCTTCCAGCGCGTGATTATATACCCAGGCAAATTACTGAAAAACTGAAGGAGCGCCAGGAAAAACTCCTCAAATTGGAAAAGGAAGCGGCATGAATAAAGCAATTCAGAAACCCCTTGTTCAGGACGTTCAGCCCACTGTTACAGCACTCTGTAACCAGATGGTAAATATTATTTCCGGCTTATATTTTGTTGAAAAGGAATTAAGAACCTTGGGTTTGGATACTGCTTCAAATCTAATCAAGGGCGCTACTTACTCGTTGCGGGAAGAAATTATAAAAATTACAAAATAAGAAGCTCTTCCAGTAGCTGAGTTGTTTACATTTGGCCTGTAATTGCAGGGGTTCCAAATGCAAAATTTTCAGCTTTTCCACCTCTTGACATATGTCCTTTTGTTAATAGCGCTGGCGATCTTCCTCGGCGCTATTATTATAAAATGACTTAAAAGGACACATAACTACCAAGTCAGACTTTCAAGAAATACCGTTCCAAACCTGACGGATAATGATTCCTGAACGACTCAGGTGAAAAAAATTTTCGCTTTTTGGCTGCGTTTGGGGTGATTTTTTACCGTTGCAAAATTGGCTGGGAAAACCTGAATAAATACAAGACCTTGTGGACGATATAAATTCAATACATATATCTTGTATTCTATAGTGCAAGGTGTAGACTGGAAGGCCGTGAGGGATTAGGGGGTTTCTCCCCCTTCATCAGGAAAAATGTTAAAATAGAAAAATGACAAGAGGTCATTGAGATGCATGTTGCGCGCCACTTCACAAAATCAGGGCAATCCCCCTACCAGGATATTGCCTTCAGGAAGGTTTCAAGCCTGATCCGCAACCCGGACGGCAAGGTCGTTTTCGATATGGGTGACATTGAAGCGCCTGAGAAGTGGAGCCAGGTGGCGGTCGACGTCATGGCCCAGAAATATTTCCGCAAGGCGGGCATCCCGGCAGCGCTGAAACCGGTCAAAGAGAAAGGCATCCCGGAATTCCTGTGGCGCCATACCGAGGACCAGGAGGCGCTGGAAAAATTGCCTGAGGATGAGCGTTATGTCCATGAGGCCAGCGTCAAGCAGGTATTCGACCGGCTGGCCGGCACCTGGGCCTATTGGGGCTGGAAGGGCGGCTATTTTTCCAGCGAGGAGGATGCCAGGAGCTTCTACGATGAAATGCGCTACATGCTGGCCCACCAGATGGCCGCGCCCAATTCACCGCAGTGGTTCAACACCGGCGTACACTGGGCCTATGGCATCGACGGCCCGGCCCAGGGGCACTATTACGTCGATTATAAAACCGGCAAGCTGACCAAATCCAAATCGGCTTATGAACACCCCCAGCCCCACGCCTGTTTTATCCTGAGCGTCACCGATGATCTGGTGAATGAGGGCGGGATTATGGATTTGTGGACCCGCGAAGCCCGCCTTTTCAAATACGGCTCCGGGACCGGGTCAAATTTTTCCCGGCTGCGCGGCCAGGATGAGCCGTTATCAGGCGGCGGCAAATCCTCGGGCCTGATGAGCTTCCTGAAAATCGGCGACCGGGCCGCCGGGGCGATCAAGTCGGGCGGCACCACGCGGCGGGCGGCCAAGATGGTGATCGTGGATATCGATCACCCGGATATCGAGGAATTTATCAACTGGAAGGTCAAGGAAGAACAAAAGGTCGCCGCCCTGGTGGCCGGGTCGAAAATCTGCGAGACGATGCTAAAGCGGATCCTGGCGGCCTGCGCCGAAACCGATATCGAAGGCGAGAATGCTTTTGATCCGAAGGAAAATTACGAGCTGAAAGGGGCGATTGTCGCCGCCCGGGAAGCTTTTGTGCCCGATAATTATATCGAGCGCACGATCACCTTCGCCCGCCAGGGATACACCGACCTTGATTTTCACACTTATACCACCGACTGGGACGGCGAGGCTTACCGGACCGTTTCCGGGCAAAACTCCAACAATTCCGTCCGCGTCACCGATGATTTCATGAAGGCGATCCGGGATGACGCCAATTGGTCCCTGAAGCGGCGCACCGACGGCAAGGTCAGCAAAACCATGAAGGCCCGGGAGCTGTGGGAGACCGTCTCCAGGGCGGCATGGATGTGCGCCGATCCCGGGATCCAGTTCGACACCACTGTCAATGACTGGCACACCTGCCCGGCCTCGGGGCCGATCCGGGCCTCGAACCCGTGCTCGGAATACATGTTCCTGGATAACACCGCGTGCAATCTCGCTTCGCTCAACCTGATGACGTTCCGGCGTGAAGACGGCGCTTTTGACGTAGCCGCATTCACCCATACGGTCCGGCTGTGGACGGTGATCCTTGAGATTTCAGTCATGATGGCGCAGTTCCCCTCAAAAGAAATCGCCGACCTGTCCTACAAATTCCGCACCCTTGGGCTCGGTTTCGCCAATCTGGGCGGGTTTGTCATGGCCTCCGGCTTGTCTTACGACAGCACTGAAAGCCGGGCCATTTGCGCCGCAATATCAGCACTGATGACCGGCGCCTGTTATGCCGCTTCCGCGGAAATGGCCAAGGAGTTAGGTGCTTTTGATGGCTATGGGGAAAACAAGGACCACATGCTTCGCGTGATCCGCAATCACCGGCGCGCCGCCAAGGAAAAGACCGTGGGGTATGAGTATCTGCACACCCTGCCGGTCCCCTTAAGGGCCAAAGAATGTCCCGACGCGGCCCTGGCCAAAGCTGCCGCGGCGGCTTGGGATGAAGCGCTGGCGCTGGGTGAGAAGCACGGCTTCCGCAACGCGCAAGTCACGGTGATCGCGCCGACCGGGACCATCGGCCTGGTGATGGATTGCGATACCACCGGGATTGAACCCGATTTCGCCCTGGTGAAATTCAAGACCCTGGCCGGCGGCGGGTATTTCAAGATAATCAACCGGCTGGTGCCGCTGGCGCTGTCGCAGCTTGGCTATAGCAAAGGCGAAGTGGATGACATTATCATCTTTGCGCTCGGCAACGGAGCCCTCAAGGAGGCCCCGGGCATTAACCACGAGTCTTTGAAGGAAAAAGGTTTCGGGGAAAAGGAAATTGAAAAGGTTGAGGAGGCCCTGAAGTCGGCATTCGACATCAAGTTCGTCTTCAACCGCTGGACGCTTGGTGATGAGTTTTGCAAGGAAACGCTTAAAATCGATGAGGCGCTGCTGGATGATCTCTCGTTCAACCTTTTGAAGCACATCGGATATACCAGGACCGAGATTGAGGACGCCAACATTTACTGTTGCGGGGCGATGACTTTGGAGGGTGCGCCGCATCTCAAGGAAGAACACTATCCGGTGTTCGATTGCGCCAATCCGTGCGGCAAGACAGGAACCCGCTCACTTTCAACCGAATCCCACATCAAGATGATGGCCGCTTCCCAGCCGTTTATCTCGGGGGCGATTTCCAAGACCATTAACATGCCCCATTCTGCAACCCTTGAGGACTGTTCCAAGGCGTTCGAGTTGTCGTGGTCGTTAGGCCTGAAGGCCAATGCCCTTTACCGCGACGGCTCGAAACTCTCACAGCCGCTCTCGGCCGCGATCCTGACCGAGCAAGAACTTGATGATGTGATGGAACAGCCGGCCGCCAAGCAGGCGCAAGTGGTGGCCGAGAAAATCGTGGAGCGGGTCCAACAGCGTTCCCGGCTGCCGCAACGGCGCAAGGGCTACACCCAAAAGGCGGTCGTCGGCGGTCACAAGATTTACCTTCGGACCGGTGAATACGATGACGGCCGGATTGGTGAGATTTTCCTCGACATGCACAAGGAAGGGGCGGCGTTTCGCTCGATGATGAACAACTTCGCGATCGCCATTTCGATCGGCCTTCAGTATGGCGTGCCGCTGGATGAATTCGTCGATGCCTATGTCTTTACCCGTTTCGAGCCTTCGGGCCTGGTCCAGGGTAACGACGCCATCAAGATGGCGACCAGTGTGCTCGACTACATTTTCCGCGAGCTGGCGATTTCCTACCAGGGGCGCACTGATCTGGCCCACGCCAATGAGGAGGATCTGAAGCAAACCACCGTCGGCCGCGGGTCAGGCGACCGGCCTTCGCAAATGGGGGCGGAAACCGCCATGCGGCTGACCTCGACCGGGTATGTTCGCAACAATCTTTATGTCCTGAAACAGGGGAGCGTTAAAAAGGCCGCCTCCGGCGGGGGCGGCGGCGGCGCACCCTCCCCCGATGCGATTCACCGCACCCAGGCCAGGATGAA
>JADFJJ010000055.1 GCA_022566215.1 Pseudomonadota bacterium
AAGTTGTTCCTCTATACGCTGCTCGGCTCGGTCCTGATGCTGTTCGCGATCCTCTATATGGTGTTCGTGGTCGGAACCACCGACATCCCGGTGATGATGCAGCATTCGTTCCTGCCTAGTACGCAAACCTGGCTGTGGCTGGCGTTTTTAGCCTCGTTCGCGGTCAAGCTGCCGATGTGGCCGGTCCATACCTGGCTGCCCGACGCCCATGTCGAGGCGCCCACCGCGGGCTCGGTGATCCTGGCCGGGGTGCTGCTGAAAATGGGCGGCTACGGGTTCTTGAGGTTTTCATTGCCGATGTTCCCCCACGCCAGCGTTGAACTGGGCTGGCTGATCTTCACGCTTAGCCTGATCGCAATTGTCTATACCTCGCTGGTGGCGCTGGCCCAGAAGGATATGAAAAAGCTGATCGCTTACTCTTCGGTCGCCCACATGGGATTTGTCACGCTGGGGATTTTTGTCCTCAACACCCAGGGGCTGGAAGGGGCGATCTTCCAGATGCTCAGCCACGGCGTGGTCTCGGGCGCCCTGTTCCTGATCGTCGGGGTCGTTTACGACCGTCTGCACACGCACGAGATTAACCGCTACGGGGGCCTGGTCAATAACATGCCGAAATACGCGGCGGTCTTCATGGTCTTTACCCTGGCCTCGATCGGCCTGCCCGGCACCTCCGGCTTCGTCGGCGAAGTCCTGGTCCTGTTCGGGGCTTACCAGGCCTCCTCCTGGCTGGCCTTTATCGCCTCCACCGGGGTGATCCTGGCGGCCGCCTATATGCTCTACCTGTATTGGCGGATTTGTTTCGGCAAACTGGAAAAGCCTGACCTCTTGAACCTCAAGGATCTGGATGCCAGAGAGTTCCTGATTTTCGCGCCGCTGGTCGCGGTGGTCATCCTGATCGGGGTTTATCCGGCGCTTATCCTGGATGTCATCCATGCCTCGGTCGAAAACCTCCTGGTCAATTTTGATGCCGCAATCAACGGCGCCCAGATCGCGGGAGTGAAGTAATATGAATGCCATTCCGAACCTTGCCCCGGCCGCTGGAGAAATCATTCTGGCGATTGGTGCAATGGTGCTGCTGCTGGCCGGCGTGATCATCAGGAACCTGAAGGTGACCCAGCTGAACAAGGCCTGCAGCCTGATGATCCTGATCGCCCTGATCCCGGTGCTGGTATGGCGGGGGGATACCGAGACCACCTTCGGCGGCATGTTTATCATGGATGGCTTCGCGGTCTTCATGAAAGCGCTGGTGATGCTCTCATCGGCGATTGCGATCCTGATGTCCGGCCAGTACCTCAAGGACAAGGAGATCGAGACCTACGAGTTTCCGGTGCTGATGGTGCTGGCCACGCTGGGCATGATGATGATGATTTCAGCCTCGTCGCTGCTGTCGCTGTACATGGGGCTGGAGTTGCAGTCCTTATGCCTTTACGTGCTGGCGGCGATCAACCGCAACCGCAACCGCTCGACCGAAGCCGGGCTGAAGTATTTTGTGCTGGGGGCCATGTCGTCGGGGATTCTGCTGTTCGGGATATCGCTGGTGTACGGCTTTACCGGGACCATCAGTTTTGAGGAGCTGGGCGGCCAGATTGCCGGGGCCGGGAATAATATCGGCCTGATAATCGGCATGGTGCTGGTGTTGGCGGGGCTGGCTTTCAAAATTTCCGCCGTGCCCTTCCACATGTGGACGCCGGACGTTTACGAAGGGGCGCCGACCCCGGTCACCGCGTTCCTGGCGGCCGCGCCCAAGGTGGCGGCGATGGCGCTGCTGGTCAGGGTAACCATAACCACCTTCCCGGCGCTGACCGGAGATTGGCAGATGATCCTGACCTTCCTGGCGATCGCCTCGATGATCCTCGGGGCGTTTGCCGCCCTGCCGCAGACAAACATCAAACGCCTGATGGCCTATTCGACCATCGGCCACATCGGCTATGCCCTGGTGGGTTTGGCGGCGGGAACCCAGGAAGGGGTGGAGGCGGTGCTGATTTACATGGCGATTTACGCCACCATGACCCTTGGCACCTTCGCCTGCATTCTTTCGATGAAAAACGAGGAGGGCATGACCGAGAATATTTCCGACCTGGCGGGCCTGTCGCGCACCAAACCGGCAATGGCGCTGGCGCTGGCGATCTTTATGTTTTCGCTCGCCGGAATCCCGACCATGGCCGGGTTCTTCGGCAAATGGTTCGTCTTCAAGGCGGCGGTCGATGCCGGGCTTTACAGCCTGGCGGTGATCGGGGTTCTGGCCTCGGTGGTGGCCGCTTATTATTACCTGCGAATCGTCAAGCTGATGTATTTTGATGAGCCAGCGCCGGATTTTGTCCCGTCCTATGACCGGCCGAAAATATACATCATCGGCATAATGGCGGCCCTGAACTCACCGCTTTCACTGTTATTGATCTCTCTTCTGGTTGGCGCCGCGGCCTATGCGGCTGGGACTTTAGCCGGCTGATGACGGGTCACCCAGCGGCTTTCCTTGATCTTCCCGGTGGCGCCCGGGCGCTGGTCTTTGATGAAATTGACAGCACCAATCAGGAAGCCTTGCGGCGCATCAGGGCGGGCGAGGGGCAAGACGGCCTCTGGATTACCGCCAAAACCCAGACCAGCGGGCGCGGCCGCCGGGGCCGGGAATGGCTCTCGGCCAGGGGAAATTTCTTTGCCTCGGTGCTGGTCAAGTTGCGAATTCCCCTGGCGCGGGCGTCCGAGTTATCCTTTGTCGCGGCCCTGGCGGCCGGTCAAAGCATAACCGAGCTGATCGCAAACAAAGGTTGTGTATCCTTCAAATGGCCCAATGATATCCTGATTGATGGGAAAAAAGCCGCCGGGATCCTGATCGAATCCGAAAGCGGGCTGAAAAGTAAGGAAAATTGGGTGGTTGCCGGGATTGGCATCAATACCTCCAGCGCCCCTGAAGGGGTGCGCTACCCGGCCACATTTCTGAATAATTATATTTCAGATAAAATCAATGAAAACAAGATGTTGGAGTTGCTTTCTAAAGCATGGATACGGTCTCTAGCCGTGCTTGATGAGGAAGGATTCGGCGTGGTCCGGAAGCTCTGGCTTAACAAGGCCGAGGGCTTGGCCAGGGAAATATGTGTTAGGGTGGGCGATGATGACTATAAAGGCACATTTGAAGGCTTGGGCGAGGGCGGAGAACTGGTGCTCAGGCTGGCGGACGGGAAGAAGATGGAAATCATCGCAGGGGACGTGACGGAGCTGAATTTATGATCCTGGTGATAGATGCCGGCAACAGCAATATTGTTTTCGCCCTGATGGAGGGCGAAGAGGTGATCCATACCTGGCGCTCTAAAACCCATGCCAGGGTTACGAAAGAGACCTTTTCCCGGGGTTTTGAGGCCGCCCAGGCATCTCCCGAAGCCCTCCGGGGCGGGATATTGGGAAGTGTTGTCCCGAACCTCACCCTTGATCTGGCGCGGGTCTTTAAGGACTATACCGGCCAGGACTTAAGTATTGTTGGCGGGGAGGGGTTCGATGCCGGAGTTGAGATCAGGGTCGATGTCCCGGGGGAGGTCGGCGCCGACCGCATCCTGAATATCGTGGCGGGAATCCATTATTACGGGGTGCCTTTGATCATTATCGATTTTGGCACCGCAGTCACCTATGACGTGGTCGATAGGGAGGGGGCTTATATTGGCGGAGCGATTGGGGCGGGGGTCGGGATTTCCCTCAAGGCCCTTCATTCCGAGACCGCTCAGCTTCCGTTGGTTGAATTTGGAGAGCCGCCCAGCGTCATCGCGAAAAATGCCTTTGATGCGATCCAATCAGCTTCTTTTTTTGGGGCATTGGCCGCCATTGAGGGGATGGTAGAGCGGATCGAGGCGGAACTGGGTACCCCCGTCAAAACCATCGCCACCGGGGGGTTTTCCAGCCACTTTAAGGGAAAAACCAAGGCGATTGATTTTTTCAGGCCGGATTTGACCCTTCAGGGCTTGAGACTGATGTTTGAGCGGGGCCCTAATGGCTGACTGGCCCGGGGAAAGCTCTGATTTGCTGTTTGTGCCGCTGGGCGGGTCCAGCGAGATCGGCATGAACCTCAATCTTTACGGTCTTTTGGGCAAATGGCTGATGGTCGATTTTGGCACCAGTTTCGCCGGAGAAACCCTGCCCGGCATCGACCTGATTTTCCCCGACCTGAGCTTTATAGAGAAACGCAAGCGAAACCTGCTGGGGCTGGTTCTGACCCACGGCCACGAGGACCACATCGGCGCCATCGCCCACCTGTGGCCGAAGCTGAAATGCCCGGTTTACGCCACCCCCTTTACCGCTGAGCTGGTAAGGGAAAAGCTGAAAGAGGAAGATTTGCTGGAGCAGGTAGAGCTTAACATTATCCAGGACGGCAAGCCGTTTTCGCTGGGCTCGTTTGAAATCCGCTATATCCCGCTGGCCCATTCGATCCCGGAAGGGCACGCGCTTGAGATCACCACCCCGAGGGGGGTGATTTTTCATACCGGCGACTGGAAACTGGATCCCGACAGCACGGTCGCCGGTCCGGCCAGCGAGGCGGCGCTGCGCACGATCGGCAAAAAGGGCGTCCTGGCGATGATCGGCGACAGCACCAATGTCTTTAACAAGGAAGCCTCGCCTCCGGAACAATCGATCAAGCCCAATTTGCAAAAACTGGTGGCCGAACAAAAGGGCCGGGTGGTGATCACCACATTCGCCTCAAATGTCGAGCGGGTCGAGACGGTCGGCGAGATTGCGGAAGCCACCGGACGCCACTTGGTGATCATCGGCCGGTCGATGAAACGAATTATCGGGGCGGCAAAAAAATGCGGCTATCTGAAAAACTTTCCGCCCATCCTGAAAGAAGAAGATGGCGGTTATTTGCCCCGGGACAAGGTGCTGATCCTGTGCACCGGCTGCCAGGGGGAAATCAGGGCGGCGCTGAACGGCCTGGCCGGTGACGTCAACAAAAAGATACACTTAAGCGCCGGTGATACGGTGTTGTTTTCCTCCAAGATGATTCCCGGCAATGAGCTCCCAATCGGACGGCTGATCAACAAGCTGGTGGCGCGCGGCATAAAAGTGATTACCGAAAAGGACGCAGACATTCATGTCTCGGGCCACCCTGGAGAGCCGGAACTGGTCAAGATGTATGACTGGATCCGCCCCCGCATCGCGATTCCCGTGCATGGCGAGCCGCGCCACATTCATGCCCACGCCGAGCTGGCCGAAAAGCTGCAGGTCGGCCATGTTTTCCGGCCAAAAAACGGGACTTTGATCCGGCTCGCCCCGGGCCCGCCTGAAATCATCGGCGAGGTCGAGACCGGCTACCTGGCGCTGGACGGCAAACGGCTGCTGTCGCTTGCCAGCAACACCCTGTCCGAGCGCCGCAGGATGATGGAAAACGGCGTGCTGGCGATCACTATCACGTTTGATCGGGGCGGCAAACTGGCCGGCCGGCCGGTGATCCAGCCGTTCGGAATTCTATGTTCGGCCAACGATGTCCAGCTGAAATTAGACCTTTACGACCTGATCATGGCTGAAATTTCCACCTGGGCGCCCAGGGATGAACCGCACGCCCGTTTCCTGGAGGAGGAACTGAGGCTTGCGGTCTTAAGGCTTTTCAGGCATGAAACGGGGAAGCGCCCGTTGATATCCGTCACCGTAACGGGGCTTGAGAAAGGTTAATCCAGTGATCGGAAAACTGAACCATGTCGCCATCGCCACGCCGGACCTGGAGGCCGCCTCGCGGCAATACCGGGAGCTGCTGGGGGCCGAGGTTTCGACCCCGGTGGATATGCCCGAGCATGGCGTGACCACCGTTTTTGTCACGCTTCCCAACACCAGCATCGAACTGATCGCCCCTTTGGGAGAAGCCTCGCCAATTGCCAGATTTCTGATCAAACACCCGGACGGCGGCATCCACCACATTTGCTATGAAGTGGCGGACATCGAAGCCGCCAAAAAGGCTCTGGCGGCCAAAGGGGTCAGGATCCTTGGCGATGGGGAGGTCAAGACCGGCGCTCACGGCAAACCGGTGCTGTTTTTGCACCCCAAGGACATGGGCGGCGCCTTGATCGAGATTGAAGAGGTTTAAGGCATGGGCATCGCGACCGGACTTATGGTGTATGTTATCTGCTGGTGGCTGATTTGGTTCATGCTGTTGCCGATCGGCATCGTCACGCAGGAGGAAAGCGGTGAGAAAATAGTCAAGGGCACGGTCAAAAGCGCCGCTGTCAAACCACGGCTTTTAATGAAAGCCGGAGCCACCACAATTATCACAGGCCTGGTCTGGGGCGTCATTTATTACCTGATTGAAACCGCTTAAACCTCCACTCTGTCATGCCCGCTTTTTATGCGGGCATCCGGATACCCGCAGCCCCCTTCGCCACCCGGGCGTTTGAATGACAAAAAATAATATGGGAAAGGCCAGGCGGCCAAATAAAGGGTGAGGGTGGTGTTTTTATCGTTTTTCGCTAGTATAGGGGCCATGCACGCGGAAAATCTCATCAATAAAATCCACGATTTCTGGTTTATCGAAGCCGGGCCGGACAAATGGTGGACAAAGGACGCGATCTTTGATGAGGTAATCGCCGAGCGCTTCGGGACACTGGTGGAAGAGGCCGCGGCCGGGCATCTGGACAGCTGGGCGGGAACGCTTAAGGGCGCGCTGGCGCTGATTTTGCTGCTCGACCAGTTCCCCAGGAACATCTACCGCGGCACCGCGCGCGCCTTCGCCAGCGGCGAAAAAGCGAAAAATTTGACCCTTTTGGCGCTCGGGAACGATTATCTGGATGATCTCAGCGAGGATCAGCGCTGTTTTTTTATCCTGCCGCTGGAGCATTCCGAGGAGATCAGGGACCAGGACTTAAGCGTTTCCCAGTTTGAGACCCTTGGCAACCAGGGTTATTTGAAATACGCCATCGCTCACAAGGAGATCATTGAAAAATTCGGGCGCTTCCCGCACCGCAACGTCATCCTCGGCCGCCGGGACACCCCTGAGGAGACAGAATACCTGCGCGACCCGGAGGCCGGGTTTTAACTTTAAATTTCAAAATTCGTAATTACATCTATACTCTATCCTGTATATCCAAAAGAAACCGAGAGAGGCCTTATTTATGACCGTTCTATGGATTTTTCTTACGCTGGTTATCCTGATTGGCCTTTATGTGGTCTTGACCTACAACAAGTTTGTCAAGCTCAAGGTCAACGTCGAGGAGGCGTGGTCCGACATCGAGGTGCAGATGAAGCGCCGCTATAACCTGATCCCCAACCTGATCTCGACCGTCAAGGGCTACGCCAAGCACGAGCGGGGCACGTTTGAAGCGGTCACCAAGGCCCGCACCGCGGCGATGAAGTCGACCGGCGGGGCGGAAAGCCAGGGCAAGGCGGAGGGCATGTTCACCAGCGCCCTGAAGACCCTGTTCGCGGTCGCCGAGGCCTACCCTGAGCTGAAGGCCGACAAGAGCTTCCAGAAATTGCAAGCCGAGCTTTCCGCGCTGGAAGACTATATCCAGAAGGCCCGGCGCTTTTATAACGGCAACGTCCGGCTGATCAACACCCTGGTCAACCAGTTCCCCTCGAACCTGGTGGCGCGCGCGTTCGCCTTCATCACCGCCGAGTTTTTCGAGCTCGCCGAAGCCGAGGCCGCAGCCGCCAAACAACCCCCCAAGGTGGAATTCTAGGACATGCTGTTGCGGGGAATCGTTTTCGCCTTTTTTGTCCTGTTCGCGTCGGCCGCGTGGGCGGAGGAGGCGATTCTTTCCTACGACAGCCGCATTGTGGTCGGCGCGGACGGCGCGCTCGACGTCACCGAGACGATCCGGGTGCGCGCCGAGGGCCGCCAGATCCGCCGCGGCATCTACCGCGATTTCCCGACCAGCTACCGCTTGCCCAACGGCGTCCGGATGACCACCACCTTCGACGTCACCTCGGTAACCCTGGACGGCGGGCCGGTGAAGTGGACCACTACGCGTCAGGGCAACGGCACCCGGGTGCGGATCGGCGATGCTGATGTATTTCTTAAGCCCGGCGACTACACCTACACCATCCGCTATAAGACCGAACGCCAGCTGTACTTTGGCGAGGGCTTTGACGAGCTTTACTTTAACGTCACCGGTCAGGGGTGGGACTTTCCCATCACTAGCGCCAGCGCTACGGTTTTGCTGCCCGCAGGGGCCGTGATCCAGGACACCCGCGCCTTTACCGGGCGGCAGGGGGCGGAAGGCCAGGCCTTTACCTCGGAGCATTTGAGCGAGCGCGAGGTGCGCTTTGAAACCACTGGCCGGCTTGGTCCCGGTGAGGGGCTGACGGTTGTTGTCACCTGGCCGGAAGGGTTTGTCACCCGCCCGACCCAAGCCGAGAAGATCATCATATTCCTCAAAGACAATCTTTCCCTGATCGTCGCCTACATCGGCCTTCTGATGGTGACCGGTTACTTTTATTACGCTTGGGCACAGGTCGGCAAAGACCCCGATGAGGGTCCGATTTATGCCCGCTACGACCCGCCCCGCGGCATCTCGCCTGGCGCCATGAGCTACGTCACCAAACGCGGCTACCGGAGTGAGGCCTTTACCGCTGCGATCGTCAACATGGCGGTCAAGGGCTATCTGACGATCCGTGAAAAGGGCCGGAAAAAATTCATTTTGAGCAAAACCGGCAACCCGGCGCGGTTGTCCGAGGGTGAAAAAGCGATCGCCAGAAAGCTGTTGGGCAACGTCTCCGAGATTGAGACCAAAACCAAAAACCACAAGGATTTTGAACGGGCAATGACCGCCCAGGAAAATGTCCTGGAAAAAAATCACGAGGGAATCAGTTTTGTCCGCAACCAGAAACATTTCTGGATCGGCGCCGGGATCAGCCTGGGTGTCGTGATCCTGTCGCTGGTCACAACCGCCAGTGTGGGAATAGTCAATATCCTGCTGGCGGCCGGCTTTGTCGCTTTTTACGGGCTGATCATTTTCCTCCTTAAAAGCCGGGCCAACCTGTTCTCCGGTGGCGGCTCGGTCCTGGGCAAGCTCCGTCTGGTGGGGGTTATAATTTTCATCGGCTTTCATTTTGCCGGCATGGTGGGCTCGCTGTTGTTCCAGAATTTCTTTATTCTGGTGCCGTTCGCCCTGATCCTGGCGGTCAATATCCTGTTCTTTTTCCTGCTGGAAAAACCGACCCTGGAAGGACGCAGGCTGCTGGATGGCATCGAGGGCTTCAAAAAGTACCTGTCATTGGCTGAAAAGGATCGGCTGGAGTTCCATACCGGCGAGATTACCCCCGAGGTGTTTGAGAAATACCTGCCGTTCGCCATCGCGCTGGGGGTCGAGACCAGGTGGGGCAAGGCGTTCGATAAGGCGATGCTGAAGGCCGGGATGGACCCGGGTTCGTATCACCCGGTCTGGTACGTCGGGCGCGGACATTATGGGAGCTTTTCCTCCGGCAACTTTGCGAGCAGCTTCGGCGGGGCCTTTTCCGGGGCGATCTCCTCGGCCTCGGCCCCGCCCGCGTCCGCTGGCTCAGGCGGTGGCGGTTTCGCCG
>JADFJJ010000056.1 GCA_022566215.1 Pseudomonadota bacterium
GGGCCGCGAACAGGCCTTTGCGGCCAACAGTTTTGGTAATTTGTCCGCCAGCGGCTTCCTTAAGGGTGTCGCCAATGGCCAGCGCCGGGATCGCCCCATGCCCGGTCTCCCTGACCTTGTCGATTACCCGGGAAATCACATCGCTTGTAACAAAGGCGCGGGCGGCATCATGGATCAGGACAACCTCCGGCGGATCACCCTCAAGAGCCTTCAGGCCGGCCAGGACAGAGGCTTGGCGCGTTGCTCCGCCAAGCGCCGGGGAGGGGAGGTCCAAATCCCCCACAGCTTGCTGGTAAAGATCAGCATGTTCAGGGTTGGCGGCGACCATGACGCCATCGATATCCGGGTGATCGAGGAAGGCTTTTACGGTCCTCCGCAGCACCGGGACGCCGCCGATCCGCCGGTATTGCTTGGGCGGGCCGTCCCCGGCCCGCACCCCTGATCCGGCGGCTACGATTATCGCTTTTATGGTCATGTTTTGTACCGGTCCTTACATCCAGCCTGACTTTAAGGTATCTTACCCCCCTTGCCAACCGTGAAGGGCGCTGGCAATTAACCATGTTGAGTCAAAATCACCCTCACCCTACCCTCTCCCATCAAGGGAGAGGGGATAACGGCAGTGTGCTTCTTAAACTCCCTCTCCCATCAAGGGAGAGGGGATAACGGCAGTGTGCTTCTTAAACTCCCTCTCCCCACCGCCTGTCGCGCCGAAGTTCGCGCCCGCGAACGAAGGGGGATGGGAGAGGGGTGGGGTGAGGGGGTGGCAAGGAAATGTGAAACCCCATAAATCTTGCCAAATCTGTTCACATGAATTATGAGGTGCCCCATGAAAATCGGCTCAATAGAATTGGAAGCTCCGGTCATCCTGGCGCCCATGTCGGGGGTCACCGATCTGCCGTTCCGCCGCCTGGTCAAGAGTTTTGGCGCCGGGCTGGTGATTTCCGAGATGCTCGCCTCCGAAGCCGTTATCCATGATAACCGGCGCACCCTTCGGATGGCCATGTGGGTGCCCGAAGAGCAGCCGTTCGCCATTCAGCTGGCCGGGTGCGAGCCGGATATCGTTGCCAGGGCCGCGAAACTGAACGAGCTGCGCGGCGCCGATATCATCGACATTAATATGGGCTGTCCGGTGAAAAAGGTGGTCAATGGCGACGCCGGTTCCGCCCTGATGCGGGATTTGGACCACGCCGGCAGAATTATCGAGGAAACCGTCAAAGCGGTTGATATCCCGGTCACCCTCAAGATGCGCACCGGCTGGAACGATGAAACCCGCAACGCGCCCGAGCTGGCCCGTCTCGCCGAAGAGCTGGGGGTCAAGATGATTACCGTTCACGGGCGGACCCGCTGCCAGATGTACCGCGGCGTCTCGGACTGGTCTTTTATCCGCAAGGTCAGGGAAGCCGTCTCTATCCCGCTGGTGGTAAATGGCGACATCACAACCCTTGATGAGGTCGACCAGGCGCTTGACAAATCTGGCGCCGACGGCGTCATGATCGGGCGCGGGGCCTACGGCAAGCCATGGTTTTTGTCCCAGGTCATGCATTATCTGGAAACCGGGGAAAAGCTTCCCGACCCGCCGCTTTCCCGGCAGCTGGAGGTGATTCTGGATCACTACCAGGCGATGCTCGATCATTACGGCAGTGATAATGGCCTGAAAATCGCCCGCAAGCACCTCGGCTGGTACACCAAGGGCCTGCCAAATTCCGCGGAGCTCAGGCAATTCCTGTTCCAGCTGAAAAGCCCTGAGGCAGTGACGGCGGCACTGAAGGATTACTTCCTGCCGCTGATCAGGCAAAAGGCCGCCTAAGTATTTATATTGATCATTAGCCACCCTCACCCCATCCCTCTCCCATCCCCCTTCGCCAAGGCTACGGCGGGACAGGTCAAGGGAGAGGGGGTTTTAAGTTGATTTCCTCTCCCCTCCGTGGGAGAGGATTAAGGTGAGGGGGTGGAAAATAGAATGGCACGAAACCTTTGATAATGCCAGATTTTGCAGACAGCAGGGAAATTCTGGATATTATCCTGGCCGGGTCTTCTGCCCAGGCGCGGCAACTGAAAATCCAGGTCGAACGCGCCAGCAGCATCGATAACCCGGCCTTGATTTTCGGCGAACCGGGGGCTGGCAAGTTTTCGGTCGCCCGGCTGGTCCACGAAAACCTGGCGCGCGGCGGAAAGTTTATTCCGTTCCTGGTCTCGGAACAGGGGGAGGGGGACCTGACCCGGCTTTTGAAGCGCCACACTACGTCCAGCCCGGGCGCCAAAGCGCCTAAAAACACCCTTTATTTCGATGATGTCGCCGATTTTTCCCCGGGCGCTCAGAGGCGCCTGGCGGCCTTTTTGAAAAGTTTTGAGCGGGGCGGAGTTTACACTCTGGCAAATATGCCCAAAATTATCGCCGCCACTTCCCAGGATCTGAATTCGCTGGTCAAATATGGCGCCTTCTCCCGCGATCTTTACTGGCTGCTGAATGTCCAGAACATCTCGATCCCCAACCTGCAGCACCGCAAGGGGGATATTCCGGTTATCATCAAACACTTATTGCGTCAGGAATATGCCCCGCAGCGTCCACCGGACATTAGCGAAAAAGCCATTGAGGCGCTGGTTCGGTACGGCTGGCCGGGCAACATCCGGGAAATGAAGAATATCGTCGCCCGCCTCAAGGCGCTGGGCAAAAGATCACTGATTACCCGCACAAACATCGCAATGGTCCTGGCCAATCCGCTGACCACCGAAACCGGGATGGGACGGGGACAAAACCTGTCCTCGGCGATTTACCGGAATCTTGAGAAATACTTCAAGGCCCATGAGCAAAGCCTGCCTCCCGAAGGCCTCTATGACCGCATCCTGAAAGAAGTGGAACGCCCGCTTATCGCTCTCACCCTCAACGCCACCAATGGCAACCAGATCAAGGCCGCCCGGC
This sequence comes from Pseudomonadota bacterium, assembly GCA_022566215.1. Lineage (GTDB taxonomy): Bacteria > Pseudomonadota > Alphaproteobacteria > Sphingomonadales > SMXR01 > SMXR01. The sequence continues at coordinate 2,921 of JADFJJ010000056.1, forward strand.
TTTTGGGCATGAACCGCAATACCCTCCGGAAAAAGCTGAAAAACCTCGATATCGACGCCAAAGACCTGAAATCGTAAATTTTCCTTGCCTTGAGGAGTGCGTTGTGGCCTATATGCAACGTTTGTTGCATATTTACATCAACCGGCTGAGACCTCCATAAAAAGCCGCCTTTGGGACAATAAACGGGAGCCCCTGGCTATTTAGCAATGACGGAAACACAAAGCCAGTTTTTGAATTTAAGGAAATCCGCGCTGCAAAGGAAGTGGGCGCGGTTCCTGCAATGGGCGCGGCGGATCCGGCTGCGCACTAAACTGGAAATATTTTTTGCTATTATATCCCTGGTTCTGGGAACCGCCACGGCCTATGTGTTTTATCAAAGCGCCGGACAGATTAATCTTGAAAACAACGCCTTTGATACCCTGTTGCCGATCAGCGCCGGGGTCTTGCTGATTTTCGTTGCCCTGGTGGGCCACCGTATATTTGCCCTTTTCAAGGGCGGGGGCGGCCAACTGCAAGGGAAAATTATTACCTTTTCGGGCTTGATGGCGGTGATCCCGGTGGTGGTTCTGGCGATTTTTTCCGGGCTGATATTTGAACGCGGGATGGAAAGCTGGTTCTCGGACCAGGTCAGGTCGACGCTCAACAATTCTCTCCAGGTGGCGGAAGGCTATATTACCGAACACCGCAGAACCATCCAGGGCGACCTGCTGGCCATGGCCAACGACATCAACCGTAAGGGCGGGGTGATCATGCAGGACCCCAGATTGCTGCAAATCCTGGTCGAGGACCAGATGACCAAGCGGGCCTTGTCGGAAGCCTTTGTGTTTGACGGTGACGGTAATGTCATTGCCATGTCGCGCTTTAATATCGGGGCGCCGGCGGAAGGGTTTGAAAAGAGCTGGCTGGACCGCGCCAATGAGGGTGAAGTGGTGATCGTCAGCAGCACCTCCGACGACCGGGTGCGAGCGATCGTCAAGCTGAATTTTTTCATGGACACCTATCTTTTCGTCAGCCGGTTTGTCGATCCGACCGTCCTTGGCCACCTTCAGGCGGCCCGGGATTCCCTGGCCGAATATGAAAGACTTGAGACCGAGCGTTCGGGCATCCAGTTCGACTATGAAGCGACCTTTTTCATTATCGCATTGTTGCTGCTGATGGGCGCGGTGTGGATCGGTTTCCTGTTGTCCGGACAGCTCACCGACCCGATCAGGAAGCTGGCCGGCGCAGCCGAAAAAGTAGGCAAGGGGGATTTCAAGACCCGGCTTCCCGCCAACGCCTCCAGGGATGAAATCGGGGTCTTGAGCCGGGCCTTTAACAAAATGACCCGGCAGCTGGAAACCCAGCAAAAAGATCTGAAAAAGACCAACCGCCAGCTGGATGAACGGCGGCGTTTTTCAGAAGCGGTTCTGGCCGGGGTTTCGGCCGGTGTTATCGGACTTGATAAAAGATGCAACATTACCCTGCCCAACCGGTCCGCATGCGACTTTCTGGAGATGACCCGCGAGCAGCTGGAGGGGAAAAGAATGTTGAATGTCATTCCCGAACTGAAACCGCTTCTGACCCGGGTTCTGGGCAACAGCGAAGAAACCGCACAGGGCCAGGTATCAATCACCCGGGGCGGTAAAGGCCGCACCCTTTTGGTGCGCATCGCGGCCGAAAGCGGCAAGGCCGGGTACGTTATCACGTTCGATGATATTACCGATCAGCTGGCGGACCAGAGAACCGCCGCCTGGGCCGATGTCGCCCGCCGTATCGCGCACGAGATCAAGAACCCGCTGACCCCGATCCAGCTGGCGGCCGAGCGCCTGAAACGCAAATACGGCAACCAGCTGGTGAAGGATAAAGAGGTCTTTGACCAGTGCACCGATACCATTATCCGCCAGGTTGGGGATCTGAGGCGCATGGTCGATGAATTTTCCTCATTTGCGCGCTTGCCCAAACCAATCTTCAGGGAAGAAAACCTGACCAGCATTATCCGCCAGGCGGTTTTCCTGCAGGAGGTCAGCGCTCCGGCCATCAACTTTAAATTCAAATCGCCGGCGAAACCGCCCCGGCTTTACTGTGACAGCCGCCAGATCGCCCAGGCGATGACCAACCTGCTGAAAAATGCGGTCGAATCTATCCTCGATCAACCCCGGAACAAAGCCAAACAGGCCGGAGAAGTCCAGATTGAGCTGAAAACCGGGAGAGATACCCTGGAAGTTATTGTCACCGACACCGGTCCCGGTCTGCCTGAGGGTATGATCGGGCGGCTTCTGGAGCCCTATGTCACGACCCGCTCGAAAGGCACCGGGCTGGGCCTGGCGATTGTCCGGAAGATCATGGAAGATCATTACGGCTCGATCCGCCTGGAAAACCGTAAAGACAAGAAGGGCGCCCGGATCACATTGAATTTTGACCTGAAGGCGCTCAGTAAAAAGGCGAAAAATTTGCCGGAAGAACAACAGCCGGGGTCTGCTGAAATTATCGCCCTGAACAGGAAAAGCAAGGTGGGAAGCTATGGCGCTTGATATTTTGATCGTTGATGATGAACGGGACATCCGTGAGCTGATTTCCGGAATTCTGGAGGATGAGGGTTTTGAGGCCCGGACCGCCCATGACAGTGAAACGGCGTTGTTCGAGGTGGAAAAGCGGCTGCCGTCCCTGGTGATCCAGGACATCTGGCTGCAAAACAGCAAGCGGGACGGGCTGGAGGTGCTGAAAATCCTCAAGAACCGGCATAAAAACCTGCCGATCATCATGATCAGCGGCCACGGAAATATTGAAACCGCGGTCGCCTCTATCAAACTCGGCGCCTACGATTATATCGAAAAGCCGTTCCAGACCGACAAACTGCTGCATCTGGTGTACCGGGCCACCGAGACCGAGCGCCTGCGCCGCGAAAATGAAGACCTGCGCCAAAAAGCCGGCTTCGTCCAGGACCTTGCCGGAACCTCGCCGGTGGTGGCCCATTTGCGCCAGATGATCAACAAGATCGCCCCGACCAACAGCCGGGTTCTGATCAACGGCCCGACCGGGGCCGGCAAGGAAGTTGTCGCCCGCCTGATTCACCAGAACTCCGAGCGCGCCGGCGGCGTTTTCCTGATCATCAATGCCGCCAGTATCCGGCCCGACAACATGGAACAGGAACTGTTCGGGGTTGAGCAAAACGGAAAAGTCGTCAAAACCGGCCTGTTCGAACGCGCCCATGGCGGAACCTTTTTGCTGGATAAAATTGAGGAAATGCCGATGCCGACCCAGGCCAAAATCCTGCGCGTCCTGACCGACCAGTGCTTTTACCGGGTCGGCGGCACCAAGGAAGTCCAGGTCGATGTCCGGGTCATCAGCACGGCCGGCGAGGACCTCAAAAAGGCGATCCGCAACGGAACCTTCCGGGAAGACCTGTATCACCGGCTGAATGTGGTCTCGATAGACGTTTTGCCGCTGTCCGAACACCGCGAGGATATTCCGGTGCTGGTGGAAAAATTCCTGATCTCTGCCTCGGCCGCCACCGGTTACCCGAAAAAAGCCGTCAGCGCGGATGCTCTGGCGACCCTCCAGGCCTATGATTGGCCGGGAAACATCCGTGAACTGAAAAACCTGATCGAACGTCTTTTGATCCTCAGCCATGGCACTGGCCAAGAGGACTGTGAGGCCATCACCGCGGACATTATTCCCGGTGAGATCAAGGGCAAGGCCCCCGGGACAGGTAAATCCGAAACGGACATCCAGATGATGTTCAATTCCCTGAAAGAAGCCCGCCAGGTGTTCGAGCGGGACTACATCCGCTTTCATTTGTCCCGCTTTAGTGGCAATGTGTCGCGCACCGCCGAATTTATCGGCATGGAACGCTCAGCCTTGCACCGCAAGCTGAAGCTGCTCGGGCTGTCGGTTTACAGCCGGGTCCAGGTTAAGGTATGGGTTGATAAAAAAGGCGAGGGCGCCCAAATAGAAGTCAAGACAAGGTCGGGATAATTTCTCATGAAAGTGATCATTTGCGGCGCCGGCCAGGTTGGCTATAGTATTGCCCAGTATCTGGCCAAACAAAACAACGACATTACGGTCATCGACTGGTCGGCGGAACTGATCCAGAAAATCCGTGAACAGCTCGACGTCCAGGCCCTGGTTGGCTATGCCTCCGACCCGGATCTGTTGGATCAAGCCAACGCCCAGGACGCCGATATGCTGATCGCGGTTACCAATTCCGACGAGGTTAACATGGTCGCCTGCCAGGTCGCCGAAACGCTCTTTCAGGTGCCGATCAAAATCGCCCGCATCAGGAACCGCTCGTACCTGAAACCCACCTGGGCCGATCTGTTCGGGGTCAAGAAAATGCCGATCGATCATATCATTTCCCCGGAGCAGGAAATCGCCCGGGCGATCTACCGCCGGCTGGAGGTGCCGGGGGTTTTCGAGCTGGTTCCATTCGCCGATAACAAGGTTCGGGTGGTTGGGCTCAGGCTGGAGGAGAACTGCCCGGTGGTTAATACGCCGATGACCCAGCTTTCCGAGCTGTTTCCTGATCTCCATATCACCGTCATGGCGATTGTCAGAAACCACAAGATGTTTATCCCCAAGGGCGAGGACCACATGTGCGTCGGCGACAGCATATATTTCGCCGCCGAACAGGCCCATGTCAAACGCTCCATGACGGTCTTCGGCCACGAGGAAAAGGAAGCCCGCCGGATCGTCATAATTGGCGGCGGCAACATCGGGCTGTTCCTGGCCGAAATGCTTGAAAAAGAATCGCCGCATCTGACCGTCAAGCTGATCGAGACCAACCAGAAACGGGCCGATTATATCGCCAGCCAGCTGAAAAAAACCGTTGTTATCCATGGCGACGGTCTGGAAGCGGACATCCTCAAGGAAGCCAACATCGCCAAGACCGAAACGGTGGTCTCGGTTACCAACGATGATGAGGTCAACATCCTGTCCTCGCTGCTGGCCAAGCAGCTGGGGGCCTTGAGGGCGGTGACCCTGATCAACAAGCCGATCTACGGGCCGCTGATCACCTCGCTCGGGGTTGATGTTTACCTTGATCCGAAGGAGACCACGGTCTCCACCATCCTGCAGCATATTAGGAAGGGCAAAATAAAGAACCTCCACAGCGTCCGCTACGGCGAAGCTGAGATCATGGAGGTGGAGGTGCTTGAAACCTCACCGCTGTTCGGCCGGGCGTTCAAGGACATGAACCTGCCGGAAGGAATAATCGCCGGCGCCGTGGTGCGGGGCGGCGAGGTCATCATGCCGCGCGGCGAAACGGTCCTGGAAAACCATGACCGGGTGATTTTCCTGACCTTTTCGAACGTGATCAAAAAGGCCGAGAAATTGTTTGCCGTGCGGCTGGACTTTTTCTAAGGTAGGGCCGCGGAGGGGACACAAACCCCGCTGTAACAACAACAAACGGGCCGCGCAAAACGGGGCCATAACAAAAACAAAACTGAAAAAGGGCAGAGGAGCTAGCGATGGGGGAAAAACCAAAACAATTGCAGGACGTCTTTCTGAACCATGTCAGGAAAGAGCGTGTGCCGCTGACGGTATTCCTGATGAACGGGGTAAAGCTTCAGGGGGTTATTTCCTGGTTTGACAGTTTTTCAATTCTCCTGAAGCGGGACAATTCGGCCCAGCTTGTTTACAAGCACGCCATTTCAACCATCATGCCGGCCCATCCCATCAGCCTCTACGATGGCGATGAGGAACAAGCCAAGGATTGAATCCGGGCCGGGAAATCCTTTCTGTAAAGTCACATGACACGCACCAAGAAGGGTAAGCAAAAAGAACTTGTTCCGGGGGTCGGGCCGGCTGAGCGGGCTTTGGTCCTGCACCCGGCCTTGCGCAGAAAGCGGGCCGCGCCGGGGCGGGCGGGGGCCGGTTATGTTCGCAATCAGACCCTGAAACTGGAAGAGGCGGCCGGTTTGGCCCGGGCGATTGGCCTGAAAGTTGTGGCCAGTGAGATTGTCGACCTGGCCCGCACCCATCCGGGGGCATATCTGGGCGCCGGCAAGATTGAGCAATACGCCCCCCGGATCGAGGCGGAAAAGATCGGCCTGGTGGTCATGGACTGCACCCTCAGCCCGGGCCAGCAGCGCAATCTGGAGCGCGCCTGGAAAACAAAAGTGATCGACCGCACCGGGCTGATCCTCGAGATTTTTGGCGAGCGGGCGAGAACCGCGGAGGGAACCCTGCAGGTGGAATTGGCGCACCTGACCTACCAGAAAAGCCGGCTGGTCCGCACCTGGACCCATCTCGAGCGCCAGCGCGGCGGCTTTGGCTTCATGGGCGGGCCCGGCGAGCGCCAGATCGAGGCCGACCGCCGCCAAATCCAGGAGCGCATTACCCGCATCAAAAAAGATCTGGCGACTGTCGCCCGGCGCCGCGCCCTTCACCGCCAGGCGCGCTCCGCGGTGCCGTACCCGATTGTTGCGCTGGCCGGTTATACCAATGCCGGCAAATCGACCCTTTTCAACCGCCTCACCGGGGCCGCGGTGGAGGCCGGGGAACAGCTGTTCACGACC
>JADFJJ010000017.1 GCA_022566215.1 Pseudomonadota bacterium
AGAAAGGGGAAAAAAATCAAAACCCTAGCCCAGGTTTCTTTCGGGTTTAATTTATTGGGAAAAAACGTCTTTAACATAAATATAAATAACTCAATAATTAAATCCAAAAAAGTTTCATAGTCCTTTCCCCAAACATTTCTGAACATGAGAAAAGTAAGCCAAAAGAGTAAAATAAGTAAAATAATCCCGGTTAAATTGGACGTGTTTTCGTTAAAAACTGGATAAATTTTTCCCATATAAGGGGAGATTTTTATCAAACTAAAAACCAGCAAAAACCAGCCAAAAATCTTTCTTGCTAAAATAATGTCCACTGCTAACTCCCGAAATAACTGTTTTTAACCGGTGTAAAGAACATCAATTAAAGTTTCTAGATTTTGTCCTAATTTTGTAGGCTCATATTTTTCATCAAAACCATAAATATCTAATTTTTCAGCACATAAGTCCCTTAAAATATCTGCCTCATCAAAGGTTACCTTAACGTTATTTTGAGTCAGTTTTTTCCTGATAGCAGATGGCACCTCAATAGAATTGAGGATAAGCAATGTATTTCTTTTAGACAACGCAAGATGTTTTTCATTCATTTCTTTATTTAGCTTCAAAAATAGAAGAATTTCCAGCAAAAATATCTTGACATGCAACCTTTTGGGACGCCCGCCTTTGATTAAATTTTCCGCGCGGCGATCAGAAATTCGATATTGCCCTTGGGGCCGGTGATCGGGCTGGCCGTGACGCCGAGGACTTGATAGCCGCCCAGGCCCTCAAACCAGGCCTTGATGTCCTCCACAACTTCCCTATGAAGGGCCGGGTCCCGGACCACGCCGCCCTTGCCGACCCGGCCCTTGCCGGCCTCGAACTGCGGTTTGATCAGCGCGATCACCAGCCCGCCCGGTTTCAGGAGCGCAAGCGGCGCCGGCAGGATGGTCTTGAGCGAAATAAAGCTGGCGTCGCAAACAATTGCATCGATGGCTTCAGGAATATCCTCACTGGTCAAATAGCGGGCGTTGACCCCTTCCATGACCACCACGCGCTGATCACCCCGGAGCGACCAGTCGAGCTGGCCCTTGCCGACATCGACGGCGTAAACCTTCGCTGCGCCCCCCTTCAGCGCGACATCGCTAAAGCCGCCGGTCGACGCGCCAATATCGAGAACGGTCTTTCCCGCCAGCGAGAGTTTGAAATGATCCAGCGCGTGGGCCAGCTTGACCCCGCCGCGGCTGACCCACGGATGGTCCTTTTGCTTGAGGCTGAGCGGCGCGTCTTCGGCGACCGGCTGGCCGGGCTTTTTTATCTGCTGGTCCTCGAGATAAACGCCGCCGGCCATGATCAGGGCCTGGGCGCGGCTCCGCGAGGGGGCCAGGCCCTGCCTGACCAGCGCCTCGTCAGCCCTCAGTTTTCCCGGCTTTTTCATGGGGAGCCCCCCTACTTGCGCCGCTCCAGCACATACCGGGCCAGCGCCCGCAGCAACAGCGCCTTGCCGCCAAAATCCTCGAGATGTTCAATCGCCTGTTTGGCCAGCATTTCCGCTTGCTGGCGGGCGCGCTCCAGCCCCATCAGGGAAACAAATGTGGCCTTGCCGCGGCCAGCGTCCTTTTGCGTCGCCTTGCCGGTTTCCTCCGGCGATCCCTCGTAATCCAGCAGGTCGTCGGTAATCTGGAACGCCAGTCCCAAATCGCGGGCATAACCATGCAGCAACTGGCGTTTTTGTTTGCTGGCCTTGCTGAGGATCGCTCCCGCCTCGGCGGAAAAAGCAATCAGGACGCCGGTTTTCATCTGCTGCAGGCGGGTTACCTCGCCGATGTTCAAATCCTCGCCCTCGGACGCCAGGTCGATCATCTGGCCGCCAACCATGCCATGGATGCCGGACGCTTTGGCGAGCTCCATGATCAGCTCACAGCGCACATTGGCGTCCCGGTGGGTGTCGGGGCTGCTGAGAATTTCAAACGCCAGGGTTTGCAGCCCGTCCCCGGCCAGGATTGCCGCAGCCTCGCCAAACGCTTTGTGGGCAGTGGGTTTGCCGCGGCGCAAATCATCGTTATCCATGGCCGGTAAATCATCGTGGATCAGGGAATAGGTATGGATGCACTCGATCGCTACCGCGACGTTAATGGCCCGGGATTTGTCCACCTCAAAGAGGTCCGCCGAGGCCACAACCAGGAACGGGCGCAGCCGTTTGCCGCCGGCGAACAGCGAATAGCGCATCGCTTCAAACAGCTGGCTTTCGGCGCCCCTGGGCGTTTTCAGCAACTTGTCGAGGCGTTTATCCACGGCCTCGGAGGTGGAGCGCATGGCTTTTTTCAGAAAGGTTGAATTTTTCACCGGTCTTAGCCCTGTTCGCCGTCAAAAGGTTCGGTGCCGGTCGGCTTGCCATCCTCATCCAGGGTAATTTTCTCGATTCTCGCCTGGGCGTTTTTCAGTTTGTCCTCGCAATGACGCTTGAGCCAGGTGCCGCGGGTATAGACCTCGATACTTTCCTCCAGGCTGGCGTCCCCGGATTCCAGCTTTGAGACGATCTCCTCGAGCGCTTTGAGCGCCTCTTCAAAGGTCAGTTTCCTGATCCCGTCCGGTATTTTCTGGTCAACCTTGGTCATCCTGAGCTGCAAACCTTTTATCTTGAGCTGCGGGATTTTGACCTTAGCCGCTCTCCACCATCATCGCAATTCCAAATGTTTGGAAACCCAGGCCGGTGGCTCATAAATAGTATCCATTGTGCCTGATGCTGGACGCCTGCCGGGAATGAGGGTAAGTAACTTGCAGGATCGGAACCTGACAGCAAAGAAAGCCCGCGGTGGGAAAAGTGAGCGAATATGATGACAAAATCCGGCCCGCGACCCCGGAAAAAATTGAGCTGGCTTCAACCATGCTGGGCCAGGGGGGGTTGGTGGTCATTCCAACCGAAACTGTTTATGGCCTGGCCGCCGATGCCCTGGATAAATACGCCGTGGCGCGGATTTTTGAGGTCAAGGGGCGGCCCCAGAACAAAGCTTTGGTAATTTTCGTCAGTGACCTGGCGACGGCAAAAAAATTAGCGCCGTTCAACCGGCTGGCCATAAGATTGGCGGAAAAATTCTGGCCGGGCGCGCTGACCCTGGTGCTTCCCAGATACCAGGGGTGCCCATTGCCGGGCATTATTACCGCCGGGCTCAACAGCCTTGCGATCCGCATCCCCCGGAACCCGGTGGCGCTGGCGCTTTTGAAAACAGCGCACCGGCCCCTGGCGGTGACCAGCGCCAACCGCTCCGGCGAAAGCAACCCGGTCACCGCCCAAGAAGCCGCCAAGACACTCTCCGGTCAGGTGGATTTAATCCTCGATGGCGGCCCTTGTGAAATCGGCGCCGAATCCACGGTGCTGGATGTCCGGGGGGAGACCCCGGTGATCCTGAGAGCAGGCGCGATCGCCAGAAAATCGATAGAAAAATTCCTGGATGCGCCAATTGAGATACTTAAAAGCCGAAATTCTTGAAACATGGCGGCAATCGAAAACATAAAGCGCGTTTTGGGACCGAAGGGGTTTTTGGACCAATCTGAGGACACGGCCCGCTATGTGACCGACTGGCGCGGCCGCCACACCGGAAAGACGCCGTTGGTGGCCCTTCCCAAATCGGCCGCGGAAGTTTCCGAAATCGTCAAAATTTGCGCTGGAAATAACATCCCCATGGTTCCGCAAGGCGGCAATACCGGCCTGGTCCAGGGCGGGGTTCCGGATGCCTCCGGCGATCAGCTGGTGATTAATCTTTCGCGCATGAACCGGATTCTTGAGATTAACCCCGGGGACGGCGCCGCAACGGTTGAGGCCGGGGTGGTGCTGGCCCGGCTGCAAGCGGCGGCAAAACAGCAAGGCCTGCTGTTCCCCTTAAGCCTGGCGGCGGAGGGATCATGTCAGATCGGCGGCAATATCGCCACCAACGCCGGCGGAATCCACGTCATGCGCTATGGGCCGATGCGCGATCTGGTATTGGGCCTGGAAGTGGTGCTGCCCTCCGGCGAGATCTGGGATGGGCTGAAAACGCTGCTCAAGGACAACACCGGCTATGACCTGAAACAGCTTTTTATCGGCGCCGAGGGAACCCTTGGGATTATCACCCGGGCCACGCTGAAGTTATTCCCGGCCCCCAGGACGGCTGAAACCGCCATCATCGGCAGCGACAGCGTGGAAGATCTGCTGGCCATCCTGGCCCGGCTGCGGAAGCGTTTTGGGGATAAGGTATCGGCCTATGAAATCTTCCCCCGCAGCGCGCTTGAGATGGTGTTGCGCCACATTCCGGGAACCAAGCACCCGTTTCAGGAGCCCCCGGCCTGGTATGCCGTGACCGATCTGTGGGATGTCACACCAAACCCTTCACTGGGCGGCGATCTGGAGCAGGAGCTGGCGGGGTGTCTTGACCAGGGCCTGGCCGGGGATGCGGTGGCCGCCAGGTCGCTGGGGCAGGCCAAGGATTTCTGGAAGCTGAGGGAGACCATTGCCGAGGCGCAAAAGTTGGACGGCGACGGCATCAAGCACGATATTTCGGTTCCGCTTGGCGCAATTCCCGAGTTTATCAGACGGGCCGATCTGGCGCTGGAAAAAATTATACCCGGTTTCAAGCAGATTGCCTTCGGCCATGCCGGCGACGGAAACATCCATTACGACCCCTGTCCGCCGGCGGGCATGGACCAGAAAACATTTCTGGGGTTCCGTCCCGAGGTTAACCGCGCCGTCCACGACATTGTCGCCGATCTCGGAGGCAGCATTTCCGCCGAACACGGGATCGGCGCCACCCGGCTTTCGGAATTGGCGCATTATCAATCCAAAACCGGCCTGGCCCTGAGGAGCGCCATCAAGAAAGCCTTTGATCCCAAAGGCCTGATGAACCCCGGCAAACTGATTCCCTGATGACTCACTATCTTTTTCCCCAAAACAAACAAATTGATCTTGATCAATGAAATCGAGGCCCTCCGGGTTAGCATGGCCCCTTGCCGTGTGTTAATCGCACCGGGACTTGCGGGGCCATGCCATTTCTGGCACAAGCTAATTCGGCAATCGGCAAGGGCGGAGGACACGCCGGCTTTTTCAATATAATAAAGGAACGAAATAGGAAAAATGAGCATCACCCTGAACAAAAACCTGGATACCAAACAGCTGGCCAAGGCTTACCAGGAAAAAAAGCGCTTGCAAATTCCGGATTTTCTGGAGGCAAGTGAGGCCGATAAACTTTTCGAGGTTCTGACCCTCAAAACACCCTGGCAAATAACCTATAACGATGGCAAAAAAGCCATCTGGCAGGATGTGAAGGAGCTGGAAACCAAAATAGGCCGGCGGATTCGCGAAATGACAAATTTGATTTTCGGCAATGCCACAAAAGGGGATTTCCAGTACATCCGCTACGCCCGGCTTTTGAAGGAAAGCCAGACCGGCATGCGCCCGCTTGATCCGGTTCTGGTGGAAGCTTATGATTTTCTGAATGGCCAGGACATGAGTGGATTTGTTAAAGCCGTGACCGGCAAAAGCATCAAGAAAGCGGACGCCGAAGTTCATTGGTATAAAAACGATAATTTCCAGACCCGGGGAACCGGGACTGAAATGGGCAACAAACAGGATATCGGGTTTTCCCTCACCCTGGCCAGAAACTGGTCCGCCGATTGGGGCGGCAACACTTACTTTTACGGCCAGGATGGCAATGTTGGGGAGGTTTTTGTTCCGCAATTCAATGCTCTGGAAATTTTTGAAATTCCAGCCAGCTATTCGATCAGCATGGTCACCCATTTCGCCGGCGATTTCAGGGTTTCCATTACCGGCGCGTTTTCCTCCTGACCCGCCAGGGCGCCCAAGAGATGACATTTAACCTGAATAACAAACTGGATGCCGCGGCGCTCGGCCGGGAATACCAAAAGCGCGGGTTCATTCAGGTCAAGGATGTCCTGCCCAACCCCGCAGCCGGAGAGTTGCACAACTGCCTGGCGAAGGACACCCCCTGGGGGCTTTTTTATTTCAAGGATGACACCGGTGAGAGAATCCCCCCGGAAGACTTTGAAAAAATGCCGGGGGACAAGCAGCAGGAAATTTTCCAATTCATTTTCAAAACCGCCCGGGACGGTTACCAGTTCATGTTTTTCTATCATCCGGTCATGCAAAATGCCCTGGCCGGCTTAAATCCTGATTTCCCGCTGCACCATTGGTTTGATTTTATCAACAGCGAGCCGCTGCTTGATTTTGTCCGCAACGTCACCGGCATTCCGGAAATAGTCCGGGCCGACGCCATGGCCACCCGGTTTGTCGGCAACTGCTTTTTGCATTGTCACCGCGACCATCAGGAGGGCAGGACCCGGCGGGTCGCCTATGTCATGAACCTGACCCGAGACTGGAACCCGAACTGGGGCGGGTATCTGCAAATTTTCAACGATAAAATGAATATCGAGCATTCATTCAAACCCGCCTTTAACTGCCTCAATATGTTTACTGTGCCGCGCGATCATTCGGTCAGCACCGTCCCCCCCTTCTGCCCCGGTGAAAGACTGTCCTTGACCGGCTGGTTTCATGAGGCGTAAGGATCAGGCATGGACCTGGAACTGAGCGATGTGCTGGATGTCGAAGCCCTGGCCAGGGAGTACGCGAAGCGCAAGCGCGGCCAGGTGAAAGGGTTTCTGAAACCCCGGTCGGCTGAACGCCTGTACCAGTTCCTCCGGGAAGAAACCCCGTGGGGCCTGGTCTACAACAATAAAACCGACGTGATTGAGCTGCCCAACGAAAAGGTCCGGCAGATGGGGCCGGACCAGATGCAAAGCCTTTACCGCGATGTCTATGCCCGGGCCAGTAAAAATTACCAGTACCTTTATTATTATTATCCGATCCTAACCTCTTACCTGTCGGAAAAAAACCGGGACTTTTTCCTGCACCGGGTGCTGGAGTTCGTAAACTCCGGGCCGGTCCTGGAATTCGTCCGCAAATTGACCGGGATTGATGACATCATCAAGGCTGATGGTCAGGCCACCTTGTTCCAGCAAAACAACTTCCTGCACCTTCATCACGATGAAGACACCGAGGAAGGCTGGCGCTGTGCTTACGTTATCAATCTGACCAAGAAATGGTCGCCAAACTGGGGCGGTTATTTACAGTTTTTTGACGAAAATGAAGACATCGAGGACGCCTTTATCCCGATTTACAACACCCTGAATATTTTCACCGTCCCGCAAGCCCATTCGGTCAGCTACGTTCCCCTGTTTGCCGACGGCGCCCGGTTGTCGATTACCGGCTGGTTCCGTTACAAGTAGCCTAAAAAGCAGCTATTCCGGTCTGTTCGCGGCCCAGGATCAGGGCGTGGATATCGTGGGTTCCCTCGTAGGTGTTGACGGTCTCAAGGTTCATCATATGGCGGATGACGTGAAATTCATCAACAATGCCGTTGGCGCCGTGCATGTCGCGGGCAACTCTGGCGATCTCCAGCGCCTTGCCGCAGGAATTGCGTTTCAGGAGTGAAATCGCCGCTGGCGCCAGCTTGCCCTGGTCCTTCAGCCGCCCGGCCTGCAGGCAGGCAGTCAGCCCAAGGGTAATTTCGGTTTGCATGTCGGCGAGTTTTTTCTGGACCAGCTGGGTGGCGGCCAGCGGCCGGCCGAACTGTTGCCTATCCAGCGTATACTGGCGCGCCGCATGCCAGCAGAATTCAGCCGCCCCGAGCGCGCCCCAGGCGATCCCGAAGCGGGCGTTGTTGAGGCAGCCGAACGGTCCTTTCAAGCCGGAAACGCCGGGCAGCAGGTTCTCACCCGGCACCTCAACTTCGTCCATCACGATCTCACCGGTGACCGAAGTGCGAAGTGAGAACTTACCCTCGATTTTTGGCGCCGATAAGCCCTTCATGCCCGCCTCAAGGATAAAACCGCGGATTTTCCCGTCATCATCCTTGGCCCAGACAATAAAGATATCGGCGATCGGCGAATTGGTAATCCAGGTCTTGGACCCGGTCAGGACAAAGCCATTGTCTTTGGTCCTGGCCCGGGTTTTCATCGCACCGGGGTCGGAACCGGCATCGGGCTCGGTCAGGCCGAAACAGCCGATCAACTCGCCGGTCGCCAGTTTGGGAAGGTATTTTTCCTTTTGGGCATCGCTCCCGTAAGCATAAATCGGGTGCATCACCAGCGAGGATTGCACCGACATGACCGAGCGGTAGCCGCTGTCGACCCGCTCGATCTCCCTAGCGATCAGGCCGTAGGCGACCGAAGACACCCCGGCGCAGCCATAGCCTTCAATGGTCGAGCCGAGCAGCCCTTGCGCGCCCATATCGCGCATAATGGCGAGGTCGAATGTTTCATGGCGGTTGGCTTCCAAAACCCCCGGCATCAGCTTCTTTGCGGCGTAGGCCTTGGCGCTGTCACGGATCAGGCGCTCTTCCTCGGTCAGGGCTTGTTCCAGAAGCAGCGGGTCCTGCCAGTTGAATTTCGGCCATTTTCTCGGATCTGACATTCAAATTCCCCTATATTCGTTATCCGGGTCTCTATCGCGAAAGAGACCGGTTAGGCAACCTATAAATCCAAAATTTCTCTTTCAGACGCCAAACCAAGCGTTTATGGTCTATCCGGTAACTGATCGGGGGTAAATGATGCGCACAACAACCAGACAATACTATATTCCAGCGCTGGCCGCCATTCACCAGAAACTGAAGCCCCTTGCCCTGCCTCTGCTCCGCATAAGTCTTGGCGCACTCTTTGTCGCCCATGGCTATGGAAAGTTTAAAGGGGCGTTGTTTGGCGATGGCTTGGAAGGGATGGCCGGAAGGCTTGGTGAAAAGGGTTTTGAGCCGGGAATAATTTGGGCCTGGGGAACGATGATCATCGAATTTTTTGGCGGGATGGCAATTGCTCTTGGCCTTTTCACCAGGTTATTCGCCTTCCTTGCGGCGCTCATGATGTATCTGATTGTCTTCAAATACAAAGGCGCCGAGATCTTTTTTGCGCACCGCGGGGGGATCGAATACGACCTGGTCCTGGCGGTCCTGTTCAGCGTCTTTGCAATAATTGGCAGCGGCAAATACGGACTGGACAATAATTTGAGAAAAACATTTTAAACCATGCCGGCAATAATCCTGACCAGACCCTGGACCGATAAAGCCATGGCGGCTCTAAGGCGGGATTATGAAGTGATCCTGCCCGATCGAGACCAGTTATACAGCCTGCCTGAAGGCGCCGAAGCCTTCTGTCCATTGTTTTATGACACGGTCGACCGGAAGCTGATCGCAGCCCTTCCCTCATCGGTAAAAATTATCGCCTCGTTCGGGGCAGGCGTTGATCACATCGACCTGGAAGCGGCCCGGGAAAAAGGCCTGATCGTCACCAACACGCCCGGGGTGGTCGGCGATGACGCCGCCGATATCACCATCGGCCTGATGATTTCGGCGATGCGCGGGTTTTCAGCCGGGGAAAAACTCCTGAGGGATGGAAACTGGCGCGGGGCCGCCATGTCCGGGCTGGTTGGCCGAAAGGTCACCGGCAAGACCCTCGGGATTGTCGGCCTGGGGCGGATCGGCGAAAAGGTCGCCCGGCGGGCCAGGGCTTTTGACATGAAAATCCTCTATTTCAGCCGCACCCGTAAAGAACCACTGGAAAAAGAGCTGGGGCTGATGTTTGTCCCTTCGCTGGAAGAGGTGGTGGCGATATCGGATGTAGTCAGCCTGCATACCCCGCTGGTCCCCCAAACCCATCATCTGATCAATGCTGATATTTTGAAAAAGTTCAAACCCGGGTCATTTTTGATCAACACCGGGCGCGGCGGGCTGGTGGATGAAAAAGCACTTGTGAAAGCCTTGAAGGCAGGCCCGCTGGCCGGGGCCGGACTGGATGTTTACGAGTTTGAGCCCAAACTCGCAGAGGGCCTGCAAGCCCTTGAAAACGTTACGCTATTGCCGCACATGGGATCGGCCACCGAGGAAACCCGGACCGCCATGGGCTTAAGGGTAAAGGAAAACCTGGATGCTTATTTCTCCACCGGTCAGGTCAAGGACCGGGTCGCTTAACCGGGGACCGGCGGCGGGGTATAATCCCGGTCGCGGATCCACAGGGTGGAGAGCCACTTGACCCCTTCCGTGACCGGCAGCCCGGCGTGAAGCGACATGCTGTGGGGACTGCCGTCGCTGGCGACGTTTATGAACATGGCGCCGTCTCCCTTGCGGCCCTTGATTTTTAGGGCGAGTTTGATGAATTCGGTTTCACCCCCCTGGTACCCTTCATTGAGGTAAATCAAAAAGGTTTTGATGCGCTGGCCGGCCCGTTCCACCTCCGGGTTGGCGCCGTCAAGATCGGGCAGGAAATAATCACTGTGGGGTTTGTATTCCTGACCCCTTTCGTAACGCAGTACCCCCTGGTATTCCTGATGTGTGATCGGTTCATCCGTGACCTTCGATATCCGGGCGTTGATGGCATGGATCACCAGGTCTTCGTTCCCCAGCAAAAACCGCATTTCCGAACTGGTGCGATACTCCCGGTGCACCAGTTTGCCCTGAATATGGTCCACCACTTGCGAAGGCCTCAAAGCGGGGGCGGCGGCGGCGACCACAAAGTCCGCTTCCTCTTCCGATAAAAAACCTGGAATCAGCCCGATCAGGGGGTTGGTTTCAAAATCATGCCGGGGGGCAAGATCCGGGATCGGCAAAGCCTTTAACAGATCAGAGATTTTTTCCCAGTTGGGCTTGGCCTCAAATGGCTTCGCAACATGTTCACCGGCCTCCAGCTCTTTGATCAAGGGGTCTTCCGCGGCCAGGACATGGCGCTCTGATTTCGCCGCCAGCATCAGCAAGGCCTTGCCCTGGTCTTTATCCTGATCCGGCCCGTCCGCGCCCAACAGCCGCCGGGCCAAGGCATATTGGGAGATTGGATCGCCAGCATTGGCCGCCGCCATCAGCAGGGTATCGGCATCCTCCTTGCCCGCCCCGCCCGGGACCATCGCCGTCAGGAACGCCAACTGGGAGAGCGCCTTGGCTTCCCCCTTTTTCGCCAGGTTGATCATGATAGAGACCGCCCCGGCCCAATCCGCGGTGGCGCCCGCCCCTTTGGCCAAAGCCGTCGCCAGGACATAATCGGCCGGGCCAAACCCGGCCTCAGAGGCTTTTTGCAAATATTGATAGCTTTTATCCGGCTGCTGCGTCACCAGGGCCGCCTCGCCATACCAGACCCCCAGCATAAACAAGGCCTGACCATACCCGGCATCTGCCGATTTTTGCATCCACGCAAAGGCCTGGGTCCGGTTCTTCCGGGTCAGGATCATGCCGAGGGCGTATTGGGCCTCTGCGTTGCCGGTCTGCGCCCTGGCCACAATCGCATCAAACCTGGCTTGAGAATCCTGTTCTGTCACATTGAAGTCCCTTAGGTTAAAACCTAGTCACGGAAGCGGTATTCGCGGTCCCTGATCCACATCGTGGTCAGCCACTTTACCCCACCTGTAACGGGTCTTCCAGCATGAATTGTTTTCGGGTCGGGCACCCCATCGCTGGCCACGTTGTGAAAAACCAGACCTTCGCCCTTGGCCCCCCGCGCCTTGAGGTCGATATTTACAAACTCCGTCTCACCGCCAACATAATCATCATTCAGGTAGATCAGGAAGGTTTTGATGCGTTGGCCGGAGCGATCCACTTCTGGGTTCCTGCCCTGCATGTCGGGAAGCAGATAATCACCATGCGGCTTGTACTGCTGGCCCGGCTCGTAGCGCAGAACCCCGAGCATTTCCTGATGGCTCAGGGGTTCCCCGGTGGCCTTGGCGATCCGAAGGTTGATGCAGAATATGACCAGGTCCTGGAAGGTGTGCCAGAACCGCATGTCGCTTGAAGTGCGATAGGGGTCTTCAATATGTTTGCCGCTGATCGGGTCCACAACCTGGGAAGGGGTGACATGGCGGGCGGACATGGCCACCACATAATCCGCCTCATCTTCGGTCAAAAAGACTGGAAACGTAGCGATATAGGGGTCTTTGCGCAGAACCTTGGCCTTCGGGGTGGGCGGGATTGGCGGCTTGCTGAGAACCCCGCGCACAGCGCTCCAGTTTATCTCTCCGGAAATATCTGAAGCTTCCGGCATTTCTTCCGGGATTGGAACCCCCCGGATAGCCGGATGGTTTTTGGCAAAGGGGTGGCCGGCCTTGGCTGCCAGCGCCATCAGCACCACCGCCCGGTCCTTGGGCTTTTCATAGGTGGTGCTTTCCAGAACCTGCTTTGCATATGTGTACATGGCGATCATATCAGAGCCCTCGGCGGCCGCCTGCAACAGCTTGTTCCCTTCGTCCCTGGCCTTTTTCCCGCCTTCCATCAGGCACAGGAACGCCAGCTGGCTGATCGCCCGCGAATAGCCGCCCTCAGCGCTCTCCAGCACCAGCGCCAGGGCTTCCGGCCAGCTGGCTTTGACGCCTATTCCATTGGCGATGAGGGCCGCCCGCATCAGCGTGGCATCGGAAAATTTTAGGTCGGAGGCATGTTTCAGCATCTGATGCCCCTTTTCCAGGTCCACCTCGATCAGGGTTCCCTGGATATACCAGGCGCCGAGGGTATAAATTGCCCCAACGTGGCCGCCCTCAATTGAACGGTTCATCCAATCCAGGGAAAGGTCGATATTGTGGCGGGAATAGAGGATCGCCAAGGCGTATTGGGCCTCGGGATTCCCCTCCCGCGCCTGGTTTGAAATATTCTGCAGTCTTTTTTCGTATTCCGCCTGGTCAACCATTATTTTCCCATGCGATTGTGTTTAAACCCCTTTGGGCCGCCAAACCAGAACCATTTGCGCTACCCCCGGTTTCTCAAAAATGCCGCCTGGGGTCTATGATTCAAATCAAAAACCTAATCCTGGGCGGACAATTTCTCCAGGTACCTTCTGGCATTTTCCGCGTAGTGTTGGGCGGAAGCCGCGATCAGCTTGACTTCCTGATCGGTCAGATCGCGGATCACCTTGGCCGGGGTCCCTAAAGCCAGAACGCCAGCCGGGATTTCCTTGCCCTCGCCGACCAAAGACCCGGCGCCGATAATGGTATTTTTGCCAATTTTCGACCCGTTCATCAGGATTGACCCCATGCCGATCAGGGCATCATCGGCGATCTCGCAGCCGTGCAAAATCACCTTGTGCCCAACCGTCACCCGGGCGCCGATATCAAGCGGAAAACCAATGTCGGTGTGCAGCATGGAGAGATCCTGGATATTTGAGCCCTCGCCCACCGTGATCCACTCATTATCCCCCCGCGCCACCGCGCCGAACCATACCGAGGCCCCTTTTTTCAGGCGCACCCGGCCGATCAAGGAAGCATCGGGCGCGACAAAATTTTCCCCTTCCAGAACCGGGCATTGGCCATCCAGCGCGTACAGCATGATCCCCCTTTATGTTCTTTGACAAGCCGCCTTTTAACGGCTACCAAACGGGGACTATGGCCGAAAACAAGTACTTTGTCACCCACCTGGAATGCGCACTGACGGGCAAGCAATACCCGGCCGGACAACTCCATAACCTGTCCCAGGCCGGGAAGCCGCTGCTGGTGCGCTATGATCTGGCGGGAATTAAAAAAGCTTTCACCAAAGAGGCTTTAAAGGGCCGCCGCCCCGACATGTGGAAGTGGCGCGAATTGCTGCCTTACAAAAATGCCGGAAACATTGTCTCCCTGGGCGAAATGGAAACCCCCCTTATCCCCTGCCCGGCGCTGGAAAAAGAGCTTGGCTCGAGCGCTGGCGCCCTGCTGATCAAGGATGAAGGGCGGTTGCCGACCGGCTCGTTCAAGGCCAGGGGCCTGGCGCTGGCGGTCACCATGGCAAAGGAGCTGGGGGTGACGAAAATCGCCATGCCGACCGCCGGCAATGCCGGGGCGGCGCTGGCCGCCTATGCGACCCGCGCCGGCATAGACTGTTTTATTTTTTCACCGGACGATGCCCAGGAAATCACCATCGGCGAGACCGCGCTTCAGGGCGGAAAAATTTACCTGGTGGATGGCCTGATCAATGACTGCGGCCGGATTGTCGGTGAGGGTGTCGAGGCCGCCGGCTGGTTTGATTTCTCGACCCTGAAGGAGCCCTACCGGATCGAAGGCAAAAAAACCATGGGCCTGGAGCTGGCCGAACAGCTGGACTGGCGGCTGCCCGATGCGATCTTTTACCCGACCGGCGGCGGCACCGGCCTGATCGGCATGTGGAAAGCGTTTGCTGAACTGGAAGCGATCGGCTTTATCGGGCCGGAAAGGCCGAAAATGATCGCCGTCCAGGCCGAGGGCTGCGCACCGATCGTCAAGGCCTTCGAGGAGGGCAAGGAATTTGCCGAGTTTTGGGAGGGCGCCGACACATTAGCGCAGGGGATGCGGGTTCCAGCCGCCATCGGCGATTTCATGATCCTTGGCGCGGTGCGTGACAGCGGCGGCTTCGCGATCGCGGTTTCCGATCAGGCGATTATCAAGGCGCGGCTGTTGTGCGGCGAAAAGGAGGGCCTCAATATCGGCCCCGAGGGGGCGGCGACCCTGGCGGCTTACCGAAAAGCGCTTGCGGGGGGTTTGATCAGCCGTGATCAGCGGGTGGTTTTGTTTAACTGCGGCTCCGGTCTGAAGTATCCGGTTGGCCAAGCCAGCGGCCGGATCGACCACACCAAACCGGTTGATTACTCACAATTCAACTAGCCATCCGCCGCATCGGGCTGGTTTTCCGGGCGCGCCGCATCGAACGCTTCCAGCTTGTAAAGCCGCTGCTCTATGGCGGCCAGCGCCGGGAACGGCGCCAGGTCACACTTGAACCGGTTGGCGTTCCACATCTGGGGGACCAGGAACACATCAGCCATGGTGACGCACTCGCCAAAGCAATACCCGCCGCCCTTGTTCTTCACCAGCTGTTCCAGGGCCTTGAAGTTCAGGCTGATCCAGTGGTTGTACCAGACCCCGATTTCCTCCTGGCTGTGGCCGAGCGGATCCTTCAGGTATTTCAGGACCTTCAGGTTGTCGAGCGGCTGGATGTCGCAGGCGATCAGGCTGACCATGCGCCGCACTTCGGCCCGGTCCTTCGCCCGGGAAGGCAGCAGCGCCGGTTCGGGGTGGGTTTCTTCCAGGTATTCGATAATCGCCAGCGATTGGGAAATGGTAAAATCACCGTCCTCCAGCACCGGCACCAGGCCTTGCGGGTTTCTTTTCAGGTGTTCCGCGCCGGCCTGCTCCCCCCTGACCAGGTGGACAAACACCGGCTGATAAGCGATGCCCTTCAAATTCAGCGCAATCCGCACCCGGAACGAGGACGAAGAGCGATAATAGGTATAAAGTTTCATCACCGGTGTTGATCCTTACCTTTGCCGGGCGGTTCAGCGTTTGCTTTCAGCAAAGCGCTTGTCTAATACACCCCCGAAGTCTAAAATAGCCAAGGAAAAAAGTAAAAGGTGAAGGGAACAAAAAATGAATAAATCACTTGCGATAATTTCCGGCGTTTCACTGGCGGCGTTAATTGGCCTGGGTAGTGTTGTGCTGGCTGGTGAAAAAGACGATCCAAAAAACAGGGAGGATGAAGCTCAATCCCTCAATTCAGATAGCAATGAGGTCGCGGTCGAGAGCCTCGCGGCCAAGCCCCGGGATGACGGCGATCAAGGCAAGACTATTGGGCACGTTGACCACGGCAAGACCAGCAAAACAGGCGTAGATAAAGACGAAATTAAAAGAGGCATGGGCGCGGCCGGGACACAGGGTGGCGGCGATGACGATAAAGGCGGTAAGGCTGATGAAAAAAACGACGATGGTTAATAGTTGAACCACTCCAGCCTTAGCCTTCACTTGCGCCGAGGGTCCGGGTTCAACTATTTTGGATTTATTACCCTTAAGCAGTCCGCCGGGTGGCCGGGCGCGCCAATTTGACATTTTTCAACCTTGCCGAAAGTCACTCCTTAACCTATACTTATATTGGTTGTGGAGATAACTGTATGACGAAACTTGCCCCGCTGGTCCTTATTTTCAGCCTGTTTTTGATGTTGCCTGACACACCTGTGATGGCCGAAATGTCGGTTGAAAAGGTGGCGAAAAAAGTCAAATTCAGCATAGATAAAAGCGATGGGATTCTTGACCTGAAAGGCCCCAAAATAAAAGGCCTTCGGCATGACCCCTATTATATCCGCACCTTTGCCGACCGGGAAATCGTCCAGGCCACGGTTCATTTTCTTATCGTCGAATATGATTTTATCAAGGCAAATCCCGGCCATGGTTATCTCAGGACGGTCGAGAGCGCCTACAAAAATTTTTACACCGCAACCGACGGGGAAGGAAATTCTTTTGAGCTGGAGACCTTTTACCGGGATTTTGACGGCTGCAATGATTCGGTTTGCTCCTTTGATGAATATTTCAGGATTAAAATTCCGCACCAGTATTTTCAGCAACACAGCGCCAGCGGGGTTCGCCTGAGGGCTCGCTCACAGGCTGGCACTTATATCGAGCTTTACCTTTATCCTTCATATGTTCAGGGCATGTTGTTGCGGCTGGATCAGGAGCGCGCCAAGCTCACCCCTTAATCACTTTTTAACCGGGTATGGCATTATAATGGGCGCACCCTGCCTTGATAATTGCGCCTGACATGAAGAAGTTCGCACTCACATATCTCATCATGGTTTTTGTGCTGGCGGTCGCCTGGCCGATGCTGGGCGGGATATTGCCTTCTGGCATGCCCGGAGATACCAGCATTCTGATCGGCGAGGTCAGGATTCACCTGCTGTACGGAACATCGCTGGTTTTCAGTGTGCTTATTATCCTGATCCTGTGGACAATGCGGAAGCTCTAATGGTCTTCATCGTGCCAGCCTTCCCAGCCCGGGCCGCGCACCACCCGGCCCGGATATGAGCCGGTATGTTCCCCGTTCTCCAGCACCTGCTCGCCGTTGACAAACACATGGATGACACCGGTGGCGTACTGGCGCGGGTTCTCGAAGGTGGCGTGGTCCTGGATGGCGGCGGGATCGAAAATAACGATGTCGGCAAAGTAGCCCTCTCTCAAAAACCCGCGTTCACGGATCTTCAGGTTGGCGGCCGGAAATGAGGTCAGGCGCCGGATCGCATCCGGCAAGGTGATGATCTTTTCATCCCGGACATACTTACCCAAAACCCGGGCGAAGGTGCCGTAGGCTCTCGGGTGGGCGGAATTGCGGGTAAAGATTTCATCGTCCGAATAGGCCCCCTCGTCGGAATCGAAGGCGACCCAGGCTTGGGCGATTTTCTTTTTAACATTCTCCTCGGTCATGGAAAAATAAATGACCGTGACCCGGGTGTGGTCTTCCACCACCAGGTTGAGCGCGGTCTCGGCCGGATCCTCGCCACGGATTTCGGCAACTTCCGACAGATATTTTCCGATGTACTGCTTAAGATCGGGATTCTTGAAGCCGATCAGCAGTATCCGCTCCGGGCCAACGTTGTTCCAGCGGTTCGACGGGTTGGCCTGATCGCGCATTTCGGCCAGCGCCCGGGCGCGCACTTCCGGGTCTTTCAGGCGCTCGATCCAGGCATCAATGCCCCCTTCCTGGGTCCACAGCGGGATCACCGCATCCAGCCCGGTGGCGCTGGCGGGATAGGTATACATATCGGCGGTGATATGAAGGCCTTCAGCGCGCGCCGCCTCGATGCGGGCGAACACCCCGTCCAGTTTGTCCCAATTGGGTTTGCCAGAGGCTTTCAGGTGGTAAATCTCGGCCCACACCCCGGCCTCCCGGGCGATCGTGAACAGCTCATCCAGGGCCTCAAAAATCTGCCCGGATTCGGATCGCAGGTGCGAAATGTACATCCCGCCGTATTCGCCCACCGCCGCGGCCAGAGCGATCAATTCTTCGGTGCTGGCGAAATTGGCCGGGGCGTAGATCAGCGACGAGGCGAGCCCCAGCGCCCCCTCGCGCATCGCCTGGCGGGCCAGCTCTTGCATCGCCGCCAGCTCTTCCGGGCTGGCCGCGCGGTCCTCATAGCCAACTTCGTGGATGCGCAAGGTGGTGGCGCCGACGAACGAGGCGATGTTCATGGCGGTCCCCTTGGCCTCCATGAATTCCAGGTATTGGCCCAGCGTGGTCCATTCGATCTGGTATTTGAAATCGGTCTGGCGTTTGAGGTTTTCCTCTTTCATGGCGTCCGACCACGGGCCGTAAGACCAGCCCTCGCCGAACACCTCCAGCGTCACCCCCTGCTTGAGGTCGCTCAGGCCGGCGCCGTTAACCATCAGGGTTTCCGGGGCCCACGAGAGCATATTGATAAACCCGGGCGTGACCGCCAGGCCGGCGGCGTCAATCACCGTGATGGCGCTGGCCTCGTCGAGATCACCGATGGCGATAATGCGGTCGCCCTCGAGAGCGATATCTCCGACATAGGGCGCGCCGCCCGAGCCGTCATAAATCGTCCCGCCCGAAATTATGACATCGTATTTGGGGTTTTCCTGGTCATCCGAACAGGATGCTGCAAGGACAAGGGTAAATACGGCCAAAATTGCCTTTAGTTGGGTTTTTTTCATAGAGCCCCTATTACGCTATTATTGGTTTAATTCCGCCTGAATGGCCTCAAAACCAGCTTCATAAAAATTACTTACAATTTTTTCAAGCTCTTCTGAGCTGATGCCATCAGCTTCAAAAGTGGAAGACCATTCCACTGTGGCGCCATCACCGTTCTCTATGACTTCAATCGTGGCAGAGTAATTTTTCATCGGAAACGGAGAAGATATTACCGTGTAGGAGTAACTCATATCCCCCATCGCATCGAGGGTTTCAAATAACTCGCCGCCATTATCAACTAGCGTTACGGTTCTTACCGCATCCAGGCCGGCGCCCTCTGCAACTGTTGAGGAAATGGCCGGATGCCAGTTGATATCTCCAAAATCCCCTATCATAGCCCACACATCCGCTGCACTTGCGTCAAATTTGACCGCAAGTTTAATGCTGATTTTTTCAACTTTTGCGGCCTCTCTCAGGCTTTGGTCACGGATCGCGCGGAACTCGGTGCCGATGTTCCAGTTGGGCCAGAGATCGCCGTTGGCCACCGCCTCGCCCACCGCATAGTATAATTTGACATCCTCAACCCCGCCCGAAAGATCCCAGTCGGGATCATATTCATCCGACGGCTTGTGATAGCGGTTGGCGACATAATCATCGGCCTGGGCCTGGCCGTAGTCCGAGCCGAATTCAACATGATCTATACCGCCGCCGGGGTAGATCATGGGAACCCCCTTCTTGGCCAGATTGAAATGGTCGGAACGGTAATAATAGCCCTTTTCCACGTCCGGGTCCGGAGCCAGCACCCGCCCCTGGGCTGCCGCCGCCCTCTCAAGATAGGCATCCATTTCCGACAGGCCGAACCCGGTAACAACGATATCCCTGGTCCTGCCAATCAGATTGAGGCCGTCCATGTTGAGCCCGGCAATGGTTTTGTTCAAGGGAAAGAGGGGGTTTTCACCGTAGTGTTCCGACCCCAGCAGGCCCTGCTCCTCGGCGGTCGTGGCCAGGAAAACCATGGTCCGTTTGGGCGCGGTCTCCAGCGAGCCGAAGGCCTCGGCCAGCTCCAAAAGCGCCGCGATGCCAGAGGCGTTGTCGAGCGCACCATTATAGATATTATCACCGCTGTCATCGGCCTCACCTACCCCCAGGTGATCCCAGTGGGCCATGTAGAGAAAATACTCATCCGGCTTTTCAGACCCTGGGACAATCCCGACCACGTTCCTGGAACGCGAATGGTTAATCTCATTGGTAAAGGATAGCGAGGCCGCCACGCCCATGGCAACCGGCTTGAACCCTTTATTGGAAGCTGCTTCGGTCAGCTCCGCCAGATCAAGGCCGGCGGCAGTGAAAATTGCTTCCGCGGCCTCGCCGGTAATCCACCCTTCGATCTTCGAGCGGGACATATTGCCATCCGCCGATTCCAGATAAAACTGTTGGCCGGTCCAGCCGCCCCGGACCACCGCCCAGGGGTACCCGGCCGGGCCGGTTTCATGGATGACGATGGCCGCATCCGCGCCCTGGCGCATGGCTTCTTCATATTTGTAGGTCCAGCGCCCGTAATAGGTCATGGCATAGCCGGTAAACAGGCTTTGGTCGTGGGTGGCGTAGCCGGGATCATTGACCAGGATAACAGCGGTCTTGCCGGTCATGTCGATCCCTTGATAATCGTTCCAGCCATACTCCGGGGCGACGATGCCATAGCCGACGAAAATCATTTCGCTCATCACGACATCGATTTGATCCACCACCCGGCGGGTGCCGGCGACATAGTCATCGGCATATCTCAGGTTAATGCTGGTATCCGGGCCGGTGATGACCAGCTGCTGGTCCGCGCTGGCGGTGATGTCGACCAGCGGCACCTCCTGGAAATAACTCTCGCCATTGCCCGGCCGGAGGCCGTAGGCATTGAAGTGTTCGGCAATATAAGCGACGGTTTTTTCCTCACCGGGAGAGGACGGCGCGCGGCCTTCGAATTCATCGGAGGAAAGCGTTTCGATATGGTTTGCAAGGTCGGCAGCATTGATCGTGTCGGCGCCGCTGACAACCTCCGGCGGCGCCTCGCACGCGGCCAGCCCAAGCGCCACAAGAGCGGCCAGCCCAATCAGTTTTTTCATGTTGGTTTCTCCTTACTTTTAT
This sequence comes from Pseudomonadota bacterium, assembly GCA_022566215.1. Taxonomy (GTDB): domain Bacteria; phylum Pseudomonadota; class Alphaproteobacteria; order Sphingomonadales; family SMXR01; genus SMXR01. The sequence goes on from JADFJJ010000017.1 coordinate 20,532, forward strand.
TTGCTTTGCGCCCCGGCATAATTTTCAGCCGCGCACCACACCCGTAAAATATTTCCTGCCTTCAGGCGGCGATAAAAAGCGCGGCTATGATGGCTAAAAAACGTGAACAGAACTTCATAAAGAATACCTTTTATGAATGTGGTTAAAATCCGCTTTCAACAGCGCTGCTGAGATTTCCATCAATGTCCTGGAAGGTCAAGCCTTTCTTGGCCGTCTTTCCGGGATTTTCCCAAGGCCGGAAGATAGAAAGAAATTTCTGCAATGAGTGGCCTTTTGGTATTATACTCAGGTGCAGCTATCCATTGGGGAAATTTTGGGACATTTTATGTTTAAGCTTGATGAAGACATTGCTCCACCGCCAATGCAAAGAGGGGAAAGTTTCAATGTCCTGACCTCCCCTTATTGGATTGGCGTTTTTATCCTGGTGGCGATGCCTTTTTTTGTGGTCTTTTTCTTTATCGGATCTTTTTTCGAACTTCAGGGGATCAGCCACGAACAGCGCTATGCTGTTTATGCCCTGTTGGCCGGGATTTGCTCTGATATATTCCTTCGCCGCTGGCTTTATGTCGCCCTGGCGATCGTCCGGAACCCCAGAATACCCATGATACTGATTTGGATCATTGGCTGTCTCGCCGTCCTGGCCTTCCAGCCGATCAAGAATTTCAGCGTCTGGTTCTAACCATTCCTGTTGATTGGGTTGAATTTGAATGAACAGCTGGGGAGAGATTGCAATGCCGATCATCAAACAAACCATCTGGGTCAGCGTTAGCGACGGGGCTGGTTACCGGGTATTTTCCCGCCAAAAGCCCGGCGGGCCGTTGAAACAGCTGACCAAATGGACCTCTGATGAAGCCAGGAAGAGAACCGAAGAACTGGGCACGGAACGCCCGGGCCGCAGCCAGGCAGCCCCGGGACAAGCCCGCCATGCTTTCGCCAACAAGGCCGACTGGCACGATCAGGCGGAAAAGCAAACCGCCAGAAAACTGGCTCACTTTTTGAACAGAAAATACCTGGCGAAAAAATTTGACCGGCTGGTTTTGATCGCGCCGCCAAAAACGCTTGGGGAGATGCGCCCGGTCCTGAAATTCAGGCGGGAAAAAGATGTGGTGCAGGAATACACTAAGGACCTTGTCAACCTGAGCATCCATCAATTGCAAGCTTACCTGGAAAAGAATTTGTAGGGAGCCGCACCCGTGTCATCCTTGTTCACAATTCCCAATATTTTAGGGTTTTTCCGCATTATTTCCGCCCCGCTTGTCGCCCTGCTGGTTTTAGAGGGAAATTATCAGGCGGCTTTCTGGCTGTTTGTGGTGGCGGGATTGTCCGACGCGATCGACGGGCCGATTGCCAGAAGAATGAAAATCGCCAACCGGTTCGGGCTGTTTCTCGACCCGATCGCCGACAAATTGCTGGTCAATGCCGCCTATCTCTCGGTTGCTTTTGCCGGCCTGCTTCCGCTTTGGGTGGCCCTGCTGGTGTTTTCCCGGGATGCCCTGATCGCCGCCTGTTTTGCGGTTTCAACCCTGACCGCACGGGAGGTGGTGGTGGACCCGGTGCGGCTTAGCAAAGCCAACACCGGCCTGCAGATCCTGCTGGTGGCGCTGGTTTTGGGCGGAGTTGCTTTTGATCTCCCGCTGGCGAATGTCATCGGGGTTCTTTCAGCGGTTGTAGCGGTGACCACCACCTTGAGCGGCTTGATTTATTTTGCCCGCTGGCTCGATTCATTCTCAAAAGGCCGGCTCAAATAAGAAACCCACGGTCCTCGTCGCTTCGCATCAGGCGAACCTGGTAAGAAACTCCGAAGAGCCGTGGGCTCTACATGATGGATCATCGTCCTTTCAATTCTTTTTTCCCGCATCTGACACCCGCAGGTGCCATCTTTCGAAAAGAAGTCTTGAATCTCCTCCTCATCATGCAATTAAACGCTAACATAAATTTTTGTAATTATCTACGCCCAAAAAGCCCTAAAATGTAATTTTCTGGGGATAGAATTGCAAAAAGTTGTGGATAAACCTGTGGAAACCGGCCAATTGTGAAAAACTACTTTCAAAAAAGAGGCCCGATGGCTCCTTTTATTTTTAAATTTGCATGTTTCTGGAATTTATGATCCAGGCTCCTTGGGGGTGAATTCCGCCACCTGGCGCTGGCCGGTCTTCGGATCGGTCTTGGTGAAGCGGAACGACTTGCCCTTGAACGGATTGTTGATCAAATCCGCGAATATCAAATCCATTAATTTGTTCTGGGCATTGGCGAACGGTGAAATAACTTCGATCAGCCACAGATTTTCACCGTTTTTCCATTCGCCGGGCTGGAGCGGACTGCCGCCGGCCAGAAGCCGCTTGTCGGTCTCTTCATTGACAAAAGCCCAGAAGGCCACCCCAACCGGCTTTTTGCCGGAGCGGAAGACCCGGTATTGGCTGTTGGCGATGGCCGGGGCGACAACCCGGTCGAGATCGCCAATGGAGATCTGACGGTGGCCCCTGGATTGGCTCATCAACCAGACAATCTCCCCCAGCATGTGGGAAACCGTCGGGCGGAATTTCGCGTCCGCACCGGCGTCTTTCAGTTCCTCGACATCACCGATGTCGGCTTCCGTGGTCTTGGCTGCAGCCTTCTCGGGAGCCAGCTTTTTTGTGGCGCTTTTTTTTGCCGCCGGTTTTTTTGCCGCCGGTTTTTTTGCCGCAGATTCTTTTGCCGCAGGTTTTTTCTTTTCCGCCATCTCCAGTCCCTTCCTTGCTAATGACCGGTTATTTCAAGCCAGACCCTACCGCTAACAATTTAGAGGTTCCAGCCCTTTATTCAAATCAGTTTCAGTTTTTTAAATTCTGGAGGCGAAGATAATAGTTGTAGTTCATCAGGAACACCGAGGTGCTGACCAGGAATAAAGCCGGGATAAAAATCCCCCTGAGCAGGTCCGGCGGGGTCTGCTCAAATTCAATATAAGATGTGAAAAGAAAAATCATGATAAACAGGGGAACCACCAGGATCAGCGTAACGGCCACTGTCGGGATTAAAAAGATAAAAAATTTGGCTGCGATATTTCGCGTTCCGCCAATGTATTTTTTAATCAGACGCATCCGCTCCAGGGTTTCGGGAAACTCTTCTTCCTCATCATCCCGGCGGAAAATGATTTGCCAGAGATTATAAGCAATGCTGGCCGCCGCCATGATCGCCTGAAAGCCAAGGCCGAAGAATATCAGCACGATCAGGGTAAACTCGAATTCTTCCGACAACCCGCCGCCGGAAATCAGGCTGACCAGCACCAGGAAGATGCTGAACAGGGAAACAAAAATGGCGAAAACCCCGGCAAAGCCAAGGACCGCATAAAAAACAATCACATAGCGGCGGGTGAAAAAGAAAAAAGCGTTCATTGCGCCGAGAAAATCGGCTTTCTGTTCAAATTCTTTGCCTGGCGTCGCCATCACCCCTCACACTTCCGCGAAAACTTTATCGCAACTGTATCAAAAACAACCCAAAGACACAAATCGAACTTGATTTTTTGGACCAGGCTGTTTTCCTACATGATTTACCTGATACTTTTGCAGTCCATTTAGGGACCCGGCGCTTTTCAATAGCAGCCAATACCCAACGCAATTAAATTGCTTTAAGTTGTTGATTTATTTTAATAATTTTCGTTTATTTTTTCCTTCTTGATCAAGATCAAGGACAATCCATCAAAAGCTAATTAGACTCCGCCTGGTTTCAGCAGGTGAGGTACCCGAGGGCCAGATAGGGGAGAAAAGAGCAAGCCGAAGATGGCCGAGACCAAATGGCCTGAAAAACGCATCAAAATCACCTGAGCCCCCTCTGATTCAGATTTTGATGCGGGAAGGCTTTCCCGCAATTGCGGGAGAGCCTTCCTTCCTTCTTCAAGCTAAATAAAAACCCAAGCGTTCTTTCCAAGACAAAGGATTTGAAATACGCTTGGACCATGCCAACGATCAAATCCAAGACCACCCTGCCCCACAGCGAAATCAAACCCGTCGGGGTATCGAAGGGTGAGCGTTCGTTCGCCGCGGAAACACCCATCGCGCTGATCTATAACGGCGTCTCCCACGTGGTGATGATGGTCAGCCCGGCTGATCTGGAGGACTTTGTCACCGGCTTCAGTTTATCGGAGGAAATTGTCGCCTCCCCCTCCGACATCACATCGCTCGAAATCAGCGAGGCCGAGGTTGGCTTGATCGCCCGGATTGAAATCCCCCAAGCAAAGTTTGAAGCGCTGATCCGGCGCGGCCGCAACCTGGTCGGGCAAAGCGGCTGCGGGCTGTGCGGGGTGGCCGAACTGAAGGACGCGGTCCGGTCGTACCCGCCCATCCGTCACAAACCAAAGGCCGGTAAAAAAGCCTTATTCCAGGCGCTAAGCCAGCTTGAAGGGCGCCAGCCGCTGAACCGGGCCACCGGCGCGGTCCACGGCGCCGCGTTTGTTGATGCGAAAGGGAACATCCGGGCGCTTTATGAAGACGTCGACCGCCACAACGCCTTCGACAAGCTGATCGGGCATATGGCGCGGGAGAATATAGATGTCACCAAAGGTTTTGTTCTGCTGACCAGCCGCTGCTCGTTCGAGCTGGTGCAAAAGGCGCTCTCCATCGGCGTACCGATGCTGGTGACGGTCTCGGCGCCGACCGATCTGGCGATCAAACTGGCCCGGGATCACCGCCTGACCCTTATTGCCCTGGCCCGTCCCGATTCAATGCTGGCCGTGAATGACCCGTTTGATCTTTTTGCGGAGTAAAAAAAGGGCCCGGGAAAATCCCGGACCCCCTGTTTTTTTTACAAATGGAACCGCTATTTGCCGCCACCAAACGCCTCATCAATCGGGGTGTTGGCCTGATGATTGACGTAATTGGAAAGCGTTTTCATGGTCACACCGACCAGAAGTTCCAGGTAATTGGCGGTGGTGTAGCCCCCGGCATAAAAAGCTTCCAGAAGCGCCGCTTCCGGCCAGCCGCGGGTCTCGACAATGCTGCGGGTCAGCTTTACCAAAATTTCCAGCCTGGGATCATCAAAGGTTCCGCCGGTGCTGGCGGCCTTGATGACATCGGCGGGAACTTTTTTCATTCCGGCGATAGTGGAATGAGCCGCCAGGCAATAGTCACAGCCGTTGACCTGGCTGACCGCAAGCAGAACCGCCTGTTTTTCAGTATCCGAAAAGCTGGTCTTCTCGAAAATCGCGTTTAAGGAAGTGTAGGCTTCGACCGCCGCCGGGGCATCGGCCAACAGGCGGATCAGGTTGGGCAAAAAGCCCCAGTTTTTTTGAACCGCGCCCAGGATCGGTTTCGACCCTTCGGGGGCGGTTTCAGAGCTATGCAGTGGGAATGTCGTCATGGTTTATCTCCTTGTGTTTTAGGTTAGAATTTCAGGACAGGGTGTGTCCAGCAGCATAGCCGCCATCGACACGAAGCTCGATGCCGGTGACAAAATCAGACTCCAGCAGGTAAAGAACCGCGCTGGCGATATCTTTGGTCTCGCCAACCCGTCCCAGCAAATGCAAGCCCGCCATACTGTCGGCATTGTCAACGCCGTCTTTGGTGTGCATTGGGGTGCGGATAATCCCCGGGGCAACGCTGTTGACGCGGATATTGTCCTTGGAAAATTCCGCGGCCAATTGTGCCGTTATCGCCCGGATCGCGCCTTTGGCCGCCATTGGGGCGGTGATCGGCAGGCCGCCAAGGGCATGGTCCAAAAGCGTGGTGCCGATATTGATAACGTGGCCACCACCCTGCTTTTTCAGCTCGGGGATTGCCGCCTGGGTGGCAAAATAAGTCCCCTTCAGGCCGATAGAGAGGAACTTGTCGAGGTGGGCCTCATCAACCTCCAGAAATGGCCGGGGTTCAAAAATGCCGGCATTATTAATCAGGGCATCAACGCGGCCAAATGCTTCAATGGCGGCCGCAACCAGTTTTTTACCGGTTTCAGCCTTGCCGATGTCGCCAACCACTATGACGGCATCCTCTGGTTGGCCCAGATCAGCATAGGCCTTTTCCAGGCGTTCTTTATTGCTGGAATTCATTACCACCCGGTAGCCCTTGGCGAGCAGGGTCCTGGCGAGGTTAAATCCGATCCCCGATGAGGCGCCGGTTACGATTACTACTTTTTTATTCTTAGTCATGGTCTTTCTCCTGAAAAGGTCGGTTTTTGCTTCTACGGGAAAGATAAGGTTTGTTATTTGTTTTGATTAGGCATATAATATGAGAATGATTTATGCGTTTTTTGCAATAATAGGAAGGTGAAACATGGATCGGCTCGACGCCATATCGCTGTTTACCAAGGTGGTGGAAACCGGGTCGTTCTCTGAGGCCGCGCGTCAGACCGGGCGCTCACCGGCCTCGGCTTCACGGCAGATCAAAGCACTTGAAGAGTGGATCGGCGGGCGTCTCTTCACCCGCACCACCCGCAAGATCACCCTGACCGAGATCGGGCGCTCCTATTATCAGCGGGTCAGGCACATTCTTGTTGATCTGGAAGAAGCCCAGGTGATCGCCGCCGGGATGCAGGATTACCCCACCGGCGTTATCCAGATTACGGTTCCGGCCAGCCTGGAAGCACACTTGACCGTGGCCGCGGCTGACTTTCAGGGGCGCTGGCCGGGGGTTGAGTTTATTTTCACGTACACTGACCAGGTGGTCGATCTGGTCAGGGAGGGTCTTGATATGGCGGTCCGGATTGGCCAGTTAGCCGATTCCAGCCTCAAGGCGCGCAAGATCGGGCAAGCCAAGAGGTTTATTTGCGCCAGCCCCGCTTACCTGAAGGAATTTGGAACGCCTGAAAAAGCCGAAGACCTGGAAGACCTGTGTTGCCTGACCTTCCGCTCATCGTCCGGCTCTAACATCTGGCAATTCAGGCGCGGTGGCAAGACCATCGATATCCGGGCCGAGGGGCGCTTCAGGGCCAACTACGGCGTCGCCCTGCTCCACGCCGCCCGGCTTGGGCTGGGCATCATCCTGGTGCCGGAATGGCTGGCCGGGCCGGACCTCAAAAAGGGAACTCTGGTTCCGATTTTGGAAAAAGAAACCTTGAGCCCCGCAATAACCCCCATCTATGTCATCCACGCCTACCAAAAGTTTGTGCCGCCAAAAGTCCGGGTGTTTGGCGATTTTCTGGCGGAGCGTTTCAAGGGGGACTACGACTGGTCCAAAACCCCTTAGCATCCCCTTAAGGCTTTCCGCTCACCACTTGTTTGATCTTTTGCTTCAAGGCTTCACCCCGGGCGGACAGCACCACCTCTTTTTTCAGCGCGCCCTTCTCGCGGGTGCGCACCAGGCCGGCGCCGCGCAGGCCTTCAAACTCCCAGGCCGACAGTTCGGCGACATGGCGCATCACCCGGACTTGAGGAATTTCCAGCTCGCGCGAGAGCATTTTCAGCGACATGCTGTCCTCCCGGGCGACCACCATAAAGATCCCCAAGGCCTCCGGCGACAGGCCCGGCGCTTCCCTTTGCACCAGGGCGGCGATTGCATCCAGCCGTTTGTTCATAAGGATTTCCTGATAATCACAGGAATGGATTTGGAGGCCGGGGTTTTGGAGCGCCGATCATAAGCATCGATCGCCACCAGCACATTGGCCTCCGGGAAGTAAGCGGCGACATTGCCTCTGGGAATATTATAGGGCACTAACCTAAAGCCCTTCAGCTTGCCCTTTCCCTCCGCATTCCTGACATCCACCAGGGTCTCAGGGGTCAGTCCCTGGGCGCTGATATCCTCCGGGTTCATGAACAGCACCTCACGGGTTCCCTTAACCCCCCGGTAGCGGTCGTTCAGGCCATAGATCGAGGTGTTGTACTGGTCATGGGAGCGGAAGGTGGTGAGGGTGAAAACCTTGCCCTCCTGTTTGCTGCGCTGTTGCAGGGGGTGGGCGAAAAAGGCCGCCTTGCCGGTCTTGGTGTTCCAGATGCGCCCGGCGGCGGAATTGCCCAGGTAAAACCCGCCCGGGACTGCAATGCGCTCATTAAAAGCCTCAAACCCCGGGATCACCTGCTCGATCCGGTCACGGATCAGACCATAATCCCTTTTGAACTCTCGCCACGGGGTTTTACTTCCCAGCAACGCCGCCCGGGCCATCCCGCAAACGATCGCCACTTCCGACCTCAAGTCTTTCGAAGCCGGCATATTGAGGCCCGAGGAGGCGTGCACCATGCTCATCGAATCCTCGACGCTGATCATCTGCGGCCCGGCGCTCTGAAAATCGATCTCGGTGCGCCCCAGGGTGGGAAGGATCAGCGCCTTTTTGCCATGCACCAGATGGCTGCGGTTCAGCTTGGTTGAAATGTGGACAGTCAAATCACATGCCCGCAAAGCCTTTTCGGTCAAAGCGGTGGCCGGGCTGGCGGCGGCGAAATTACCCCCCAAGCCGATGAACACCCTGACCTTGCCGGCGGCCATCGCCTCAATCACCTCAACGCTGGAAAGACCCGGTTTTCGGGGTGATTTTATTTTAAATTCCTTATCAAGCAAATCCAGAAAAGCGGGCGTGGGCTGGTGGTCAATGCCCATGGTGCGGTCGCCCTGGACGTTGGAATGGCCCCGCACCGGGCAAATCCCGGCCCCCGGCTTGCCGACGTTGCCTTTGAGCAGCTGCAGGTTCACCAGCGTCTGGATGGTCTCGGTGGCGCCCTGGTGCTGGGTGATGCCCATCGCCCAGGTAAAAATGGTGGCCTTTGATCTGGCGTAAATTTTCGCAGGAATAGCCAAATCCTCTTTTGCCAGACCGCTCTGGCTCTCAATCTCCCGCCACCGGGTTTGGTCCAGCAGCGCCAGGACGGATTTGAGGCCGGTGGTGTGCTGCTTGATGAAGGTATGGTCAAAGACCCTGCCGCCTTTCTGTTCCATCGCCCACAGGTGCTTCATGATGCCCAGCGCCGCCGCCCGGTCGCCGCCGATCCGGAGCTGGAAATAATGGGAGGAGATTTTCTCCCCCGCCCCCGGCAGCAGTCCCTTGATATGCTTGGGATCGGCGAATTTCTCCAGGCCCCGCTCGCGCAGCGGATTGAAGCTGACGATCTTGCAGCCGCGCGCCGCCGCCCGCTGCAAATCGCCGAGCATCCTGGGGTGGTTGGTGCCGGGGTTCTGGCCGAAGATGAAAATCGCTTGCGCCTGCTCGAAATCTTCCAATCTGACGGTGCCCTTGCCGGTGCCGATCGTCTCCTTGAGCGCCACGCCGGAGGGCTCGTGGCACATGTTGGAACAATCCGGCAGGTTGTTGGTGCCAAATTCACGGGCCAACAGCTGATACAGAAAAGCCGCCTCATTGCTGGTCCGCCCGGAGGTATAGAAGGCCGCCTGGGCGGGGGATTCCAGCGCATTTAGCTCGGCGCCAATCAGGGCGAAAGCGTCCGGCCAATTAATCGCTTCATACCTGCCGGTTCCCGGGTTGTAGACCATCGGTTCGGTCAAGCGCCCCTGGCTTTCCAAAGCATAGCCGTCCCACCCGAGAAGTTCTGTGACCGTATGTTTTTCGAAGAATTCCGCGGTGACCTTTTTTGAGGTCGCCTCCCACGCCACCGCCTTGACGCCGTTTTCACAGAACTCGAACGACGAGGTGGCCTCCGGATCCCCCCAGGCGCAGCCCGGACAATCGAACCCCTCTCCCTGGTTCAGGTTGAGAAGTGTTTTCACCCCGCGCACCGGCCGGCCGGACTTGAGCAAATGCCTGGCGCTGGAGATCAGCGAACCCCAGCCCCCGGCAGCGCCTTGATAAGGTTTTATTTTAGATTTTCCGACCATTTCAACAGGATAGCAGGGGAGCGCCGGTTTTGAAAATGAAAGCCGCTGGAATTTATTTTTGTTTAACTTCTTTCAGGCGCTGGGACATTTTCATCAGCAGGGTCCTCAGCTCATAGGGTTTGGAGATGACTTCACTCTCTTTACCCAATGACAACTTTTTCCTGACAACATCTTCATGATACCCGGAACAGAAAATAATGCCTGACTTTGGAAAGCTCTTGTGAAATTGCTGGGCCACTTCCCTGCCGCTTATGTCATCGACCAGAAAAACGTCGGTCACCAGCAGGTCTATGTGCTTTTCCGCCAGGATCGTGTTGATCGCTTTCTGGCCGTCTCCGGCCAGCAGGACATCATAATTTTTCGCTTTCAGGCCCTGGCCAACAACCCTCAGGACATTAATGTCATCCTCGACCAGCAGAATTGTTTCACCGCTGCCTTCACGTTCCTTGGTTGCCCTTTTCCTGGCGGCACCGGCCTGTTTTTCACTTACGCTTAGGTAACGGGGGAGAAGTATTCGTACAGTTGTGCCTTTGTTATAAACGCTGTCGATCCGGATATACCCCCCGGATTGCTTGAGAAAGTCTGAGACCATACTAAGCCCCATTCCCGCCCCTTTTACATCTTTCTTGGTTGTAAAGAACGGATCACAGGCTTTCTTTCGCACCGCTTCGGACATTCCCACGCCGTTGTCAGATATCTCAATCAGGACGTAATCGCCTTTTTTATAATTCTTTTCCCCGGGCTGGGCGCCATCCACCTCGTGCCTGGCAATCCTGATGCTGATCTCGCCATACTTCGGCATCGCCTCACAGCTGTTAATGCAAAGGGCAATCAGCGTTTTCTCAAACTCGATCGGGTCAACATAAATCCGGTGACGGATAAGAGAGGGAAGGATTTTGATCCCCCGTGACTTGCCGAGGTATTTTTTCAGTCTCAGCTCAAGGTTTTTTACCACTTCATTGGGTTCGACAACACGCAACACAAGATTTTGCTTTTGCGACAAGGCCAAAAGATAGTAGGCCAGGTCAGCGGCCCGGACCGTAAACTCAGCCGCCCTGTCAACATGTTTCCGGGCGGTATAAGACAGGTCTTCCTGTCTCGCAAAACGCAGGTTGGCCAAAATAGTCGTCAATAAATTGTTGAATTCGTGGCCTAATTCACTGAGCTGTTCGCCCACGTCTTCTTTATTCCTGGATTTCTTCATGTCCTTTATTCAAATCCCGAACCAACGCCTTTCGGTTTGAAAGTTTAGTTCTTTTTAACGCTGGAAAATTTATATTACCACCTAAACCCTTTTATTTTTTTGCCGGCGGACAATTTAATTGCCCATCGCCCCTTCTTTTTTGAATAATACTGCATTGAATGAAATGAAATCCTTAAGGAAAACCTTACCTTTTGCAGCAGTCCCTTGATGTGGGTGCGGGCCGGCGAACCCCAGCCCCCCAGCAGCGCCGTGATAAGGTTTAAATTTATCGCCCTCAGACATGCGTTGGAGAATAACAGGATAAATGGATTTACTAAACGCACAATACGCCAAAGTGGCTTTTTATTCCCCTGCAAAGTTATTTTTCATGTCCGGCGCCCTTCAGCAGGTTGGCCATTTTAATCAGCAGGGTTGAAATTTCATAAGGCTTTGAAATAACCTCCCCTTCGGGGCCAAGGGCAATTTTTTTCCACACCTCATCCTCATGATACCCGGAACAATAAATTATTCCCGCCTCCGGAAAACGAAGATGGATTTTTTTTGCAATATCCTTGCCGGTGAAATCATTGGGCAGGAAAACATCGGTGACCAGTAAGTCGATTTTCTTTTCCGCCAGGAGAATTATAAAGGCTTCTTCGGCGTCCCCGGCCTTGAGTACATTGTAATTTTTGGCTTTCAGCGCATGGCCGACAACCTTCAGGACATTTATATCGTCCTCCACCAGCAGGATGGTCTGACCGGAACCGGCAAGCTCCAGGGGCCCTTTTTCGGCGACCCCATAGGTCTCCCGTTCCTCCATCCTCCGGCTCAGCGGCAGGAACAATTTAATGTTTGTCCCCTTGTTCCGTTCGCTTTCAATTTCCAAGTACCCGTCAGATTGTTTGACAAACTCCCGCACATTGCTCAGTCCAGAGTCTGCGCCATCGCTGTTTTTGTTGGTGCTGAACATGGGGTCAATAGCCTTTTTGAGAACCGCTTCCGACATGCCAATGCCATTATCCCTTACTTCGACAAGAACATATTGTCCGGATTTGAAGGTTTTCTCTCCCGCCCTTGTGCCATCCACACTGCATTGGGAAATTTCAACTGTGACCTTGCCAAAGCCGCGAATAGCCTCACAGGCGTTAATGGTCAGGTTTACAAGAATATCCTCAAAAGCGATCGGATCAACAAAAATCCGCAGCCGTTTGAGGGACGGGTGCACTTGAAAATCTATCGCGTCGCCCAGGTGCTCGCGGACCCGGGCTTTCAGGCCTTTGGCAATTTCGTTCGGCTCGATTACCCGGCCTTTGGGGTTCGTTTGTTGTGAAAAAACCAGCAGGTCCTGCGTCAAATCGGCACCCCGCATGACAATTTCCACGGCTTGTTCGACGTGCTTTCTAACCGGTTCAGGCATTATTTCCTGGGAAGCCATCCTCAGGCTGGCGAGGATCGAGGTCAGCATATTATTAAAATCGTGACCAATATCACCCGTCAATTGCCTGATCGCCTTATTATCGCCGGAGGTTTCGGATTGTTGCCTTAATTTTTCCAACTCTGTTTCCGCCAGTTGTAATTTGGCCTCCATCCGGTGAAACATAATAACGTTGGTAATGGCCTTGGCCAGGCGCGGGAGCGAAATTTCATCTTTTACCAGATAGTCCCTGGCCTCCCCCCCAAGCAATTCAAGCGCCCCGGCCTGGTCATTCCGGTTAATCAACAAAATGATCGGCAGATCAGGCCAGGACTTGTCCCCGGTCAGTTTCTTCAAGGCGCTTTGGCTGGTCTTCTGTTTTGCGCAAGCACCCAAAAGCAGACAGTCGAAACTGTCGCTGGGGAAAAGGTCAATGGCGCCAGGACAGTCAGAAACCTCTATCAAGCTGAATTTCAGCCCGGAATTTTTCAAGGCCTCGTGGATTCGGCCGCGGACTGCCCGACTATTTTCTATTAAAAGCAGTTTAAACATTTAATAGACTCCTAATTCCTGAAAAATATACCGCGAATATTTAATAATTTCATAAAATTATTAGCATTTTATAGCAAAAAGGGTTTCCGGTGCTAAACTGGCCCGGCCAAATTTTAGGGTTTTTGCAAGCAAAAGGAGGGCAGGCCTGCCGTACTTTTCCCGCCAAATTGAATTGTCGGTCAGCCCTTGTGGACCACCCTTTGGGGATACGGGATTTCGATGCCTTCGGCATCAAAGGCTTCTTTCAGGGCCTTGATCAGGTCCCATTTCAGCGCCCAGAAGTCCGAGCGCAGGCACCACACCCGGACCAGCAGGTCGACCGAGCTATCGCCCAGATTGCTAACCGCAACCAGCGGCGCCGGGTCTTTGTGGACACGCTTGTCGGCCCTGCAGACGCTTTGCGCCACCTTTAGGGCCTTGTCGATGTCATCGCCGTAACCGATCCCGATGTCGATCTGGATGCGCCGGGTTTCATTGTGGCTATAGTTCTTGATCGATGTTCCCCAAATCTCGGCATTGGGAACAACGATATGAACGTTATCCGGGGTATTCATGTGGGTGGTAAAAAGTGAAATGTTATCCACGGTGCCTGAAATGCCGCCCACTTCGACGTACTGGCCGACCTTGAAGGGACGGAACAGCAGCAGCATGACCCCGGCGGCGATGTTTGAAAGCGTACCCTGCAGCGCCAGGCCGACCGCCAGGCCGGCGGCGCCCAGCAGGGCTATGATGATGGTGGTCTCGACCCCGAACTGGTCGAGCACCGCCAGGACGGTAAAAGTAATCACCAGGTAGCGGGCCAGGCTGCCAACAAAGCGGACGATCGTTTCATCAATTTTTTTGGCTTTGCGAAGCGCCTTCATCAACAGGTTCTGGGCTTTTTTGGAAAGCCAGAAACCAAATATAAGGATCAGGATTGCGCCCAGCAGCGACCAGCCGTAGGTGGTGATGATTTCCATTGACTGGTCGGCAAACACCTGCATCGCCGTGGTTGCCTCTTCGGTTAAGATGTTGTCCATGAAATCCCTCCTCAAAAGTCCTGTTTTTCAAATACAACAGCGCCATGAGATTGTAAACGCAGGATTTCACCAAATTTTCCGCGGTCTGCATTTAATTTTGTTGTAATATAAATACTGGCTCTTCGCATAATATTATAATTTATTTGCTACAGTTCCTTGAATTATGTTCATAAATATTATATTATAGATGCAATATTAATATTGATAGTCGTTCGCAGTTACAGGGTGTGCAGAGAGATATTGAGGAGAGAATCTCTTCTGAGTTGCGTTGATCGGGAAAATTGGAAAAAGAGAACCCAAATTTGCCCGTGACGCCGGGAGCAAAGGGATATGCCCAAGATTCTATTTATAGACGATGAGCCGGTGATTCGCTTTATTGGCAAGAAAACCTTGGAAAAAGAAGGGTTCAAAGTCACCGTCGCCGGGGATGCCGACGAAGCCATGGACCGTTTTACCGCTGAGAAATATGACCTGGTGATCACCGACCTGGCGGTTCCCGGCCAGGTCGGCTTCAGCACCGTCCATAAAATGAAAAAGTTGCGTGCCGACCAGCGTGTGCTGGTGGTCTCGGGCGGTGATCTGGGATCACAGGGCTTTTTGGAAGAGAAGGAAAAGGCCGGCGTGACCTGTGTCCTCGCCAAACCGTTTGAGCTGACCGACCTGGTTCAAAGCGTCCGGGACTGCCTGAGCGACAAAGCGGCCTGAATTAGGCCAACTCCTGCATAGAATGATTTTTTACGGGTGGCCAGGGGGTCACCTGTTTTTGCCGGGGTTAAGTTTCTCGTGAACCCTGTCAAACAAGACCTCCAGATCATAGGGTTTGGAAAGAAGCTCCTCCCCTTCCCTGAGCAAGCCGTTCCTCTTAATCGCCCTGCCGGTATAGCCGCTGGAATA
>JADFJJ010000057.1 GCA_022566215.1 Pseudomonadota bacterium
GCCATGCCAAGCACTTTACCGACATTGGCGAGCGGGCCTTTATCGGATCGAACAGCGCGCTGATCGCCCCGGTCAAGATCGGCGCGGGCGCCATCATCGGCGCCGGCAGCGTCATCACCAGGGACGTCCCGGCGGATGCTCTGGCGGTCTCCAGGGCCAGGCAGACGGAACAGGCGGGGGGCGCCAAAACTTTCCGCAAATCGAGGAAGGGCCAGTCTTAAATTATGTGCGGCATTATCGGTTTAATCGGCAAAACGGATAGCGTCCCGCGGGTTCTGAAGGGGCTAAAGCACCTCGAATACCGGGGTTATGACAGCGCCGGGGTGGCGGTTTGCAGCGACGGAAAAGTAGTGCGCCGGCGCGCGGTCGGCAAGATCGCGGCGCTCAAGGCCCTGCTCAAGACCGAGCCGCTTTCGGGCCGGTGCGCGATCGGCCACATCCGCTGGGCCACCCACGGGGTGGTCAATGAGGTCAACGCTCACCCCCAAGTCGCGGGGCGGGTGGCGGTGGTCCATAACGGCATTATTGAAAATTTCAAAGCGCTCCGGGGCGAGCTGACCAAGGCCGGCGCCCGGCTCGAAAGTGAAACCGATACCGAGGTCGTCGCCGCCCTGATTGAGCGCAACTTAAGCGCTGGAATGCCCGCTGAAAAAGCGGTCAGGAAAGCGCTGGCCCGCCTGGAAGGGGCGTTTGCGCTGGCGATCATGATTTGCGGGCAGGCCGATACGCTTTATGCCTCGCGCCGCGGCAGCCCCCTGGTTCTGGGCTTTGGCGATGGCCTGGTCTCGCTCGGCTCCGATACCCTGGCGCTGTGCGGCCTGGCCACCGAGGTGTGCTATCTGGAAGAGGGGGACTTCGCCATCCTCACGGCGGCGGGCGCCGAGATAACGGACGAAGACGGCAAGCCGGCCAAGCGCCCGCGAAAGCCGATGACCGCCACCGCCGGCCAGCTCGACAAGGGCAATTATGCCCACTTCATGCAAAAGGAAATCCTCGAGCAGCCGACCGCGCTCGCCGACACCCTGGGCAAATATATCAACCCGCTTGAGGCCAAGGTGGAATTGCCGGAATTACCCTTTGATTTCAAGGAGATAACAAAAGTTAACCTGATTGCCTGCGGCACCAGCGCATACGCGGCGCGGGTGGGCAAGTACTGGTTTGAAAGCTACGCCAGGCTGCCGGTTGAGGCCGAAATTGCCTCGGAGTTCCGCTACCGTGATGTGGTGATCGGCGAAGGCGAACTGAACCTTTTTATCTCCCAGTCGGGCGAGACCCTGGATACCCTGGTGGCCTTAAGGCATTGCCAGGGCAAAAAACTGAAAACCGCGGCGATCGTCAATGTCGCCGGCAGCACCATGACGCGCGAGGCGGATGTCACCTTTCTCACCTATGCCGGGGTTGAAATCGGGGTCGCCTCAACTAAATCCTTTACCTGCCAGCTGATGGTGCTGGCGGCGCTGGCGATTGGCGCCGGCCGGGCGCGCGGGGTTTTAACCAAAGCCGGGGAAGCGGAGCTGGTTCAGGCGCTGGAGGAAATTCCCGCCAAGCTGGCCGAGGTTCTCTACCACGACCAGGCGATCCGGGATATTTCCGCGGCCGTCTCCAAGGCCAAGAACGTGCTTTATCTGGGGCGTGGTTGTTTATACCCGGTGGCGCTGGAAGGGGCCCTGAAATTCAAGGAAATCTCGTACATCCACGCCGAGGGTTATCCGGCCGGGGAAATGAAGCACGGGCCGATCGCGCTGGTCGAGGAAGACATCCCGGTGGTCATTCTGGCGCCCAGCCAGGGGGTTCATCTGAAAACCTTTTCCAATATGGAGGAGGCAAAATCACGCGGCGCGAAAATTATCCTGATCAGCGACGCCGAGGGGGTCAGGGAACACGGCCAGGGAACCATGGCGACGATAATCATGCCGAGCGTTCCCGATATCGCGCTGCCGCTGCTTTATGCGGTTCCGGTGCAGCTGTTGGCCTATCATACCGCGGTGCGCAAGGGCAATGACGTCGACCAGCCCAGGAATCTGGCCAAATCGGTGACGGTGGAATAGGAAAAACCAATGGATTTGCTGACCTTCGGACTGATCTTGTTTTTTGCCCTGCACGCTATTCCTTTTGTCCCGGGGCTCAGGAACCGGCTTTATGAAAGGTTCGGGGAAAAGGCCTGGAAGATCGGCTTTTCCCTGGTCGCGCTGACAGGCCTGGTCATAATTGGCTTTGGCTATGCAAATGCCCCGTATGAGCCGTTATGGAGTTTTCCCAAATGGGGCAGCCAATTGACCATTTACGCCATGGCCCCGGCCTTTATCCTGATGGCCGCCGGGAATCTAAAGGGCCATATCCGCAAAATCCTGCGCCACCCGATGTTGATCGGTTTCTTTATTTGGGGGGCTGGCCACATGCTTGCCAACGGCGATCTGGCCTCAACCAAGTTGTTCGGGGCGTTTGCGGTCTTTTCACTGGCCGCCATCGTCTCGGCCGAGGCGCGCAACAAGGTTTCCGGCCACACCCCCGCGCTCAAGGAAGATTTCAAGGCGATATTTGGCGGATTGGTTATTTACGCGGTGGTTTTCTTCGCCCACGGCTGGCTGTTTGGAGCGCCACTGGGCTAAGGCCGGGCAATGGGAAAAATGTTTCTTGAAACCGGGCGGCTGAAGCTGCGCCAATGGCGTCAGGCTGACAAACCCCTGATGCAGGAAATGCAAACCGACCCGGGGTGGATGGAAAACTTCCCGTTTGTCAGAACGCCAGAGGAAAGTGACGCTCAAGTAGAAAAACTGGCCCGGGAAATAGATCAAAAAGGCTTCGGGTTTTTTGCTTTGGAGCTTAAGGAAAGTGGCGAATTTGTTGGCTTTGCCGGGCTTCATATCCCGGACTGGGAGGCGCCCTTTGGCCCTTGTATTGAAATCGGCTGGGGCCTCCGGAAGGCCTGGTGGGGCAGGGGCCTGGTCACCGAGGCGGGCCGGGGCTGCCTTGATTTTGCCCGCGACCGGCTCGGCCTCAAGGAAATTTTTTCGTTCACAACAACCAATAACATTAAATCCATTGCGGTGATGGAACGGATTGGCATGAAACGGGTCCAGGGCGGGGATTTCATGCACCCCGATATTGATCCCGACAGTCCGTTCGCGCTGCACGTTTTGTACCGGATCAGGCTTTAAGAGTTAGTCCCTTGCCAAAAAAGCCGCGGTGCGGTACCAGCGAAAAGAAATAACAGGAAACAGGGATTTATGGCTTACGATTTCGATCTGTTTGTTATCGGCGCGGGCTCGGGCGGGGTGCGAGCCGCCCGCATCGCTGCGGAAAATGGCGCCAAAGTCGCTATTGCCGAGGAATACCGGGTCGGCGGCACCTGTGTGATCCGCGGCTGTATCCCGAAAAAACTGCTGGTTTACGCCAGCCATTTTGCGGAAGACTTCGAGGATGCCAAAAGCTATGGCTGGGATATCCGGGGGGTCAGCTTCAATTGGCAAAAGCTGATCGCCGCCAAGGACCAGGAAATTAAACGCCTGGAAGAACTCTATCTTCAAACTTTAAAGAACAATAACGTGCGCCTTTATGAGGGCCGGGCGGTCCTGAAGGATAAGAACACACTTCAGATTGGCGATCAGAGCGTCACCGCCGGGACCATCCTGATCGCCACCGGCGCCGCCCCCTTTATCCCCGGGATTCCCGGGGCGGAGCTCGCCATCAGCTCGAACGAAGCGTTTCACTTAGGGAGCCTGCCGAAGCGGGTGGCGGTGGTTGGCGCCGGCTATGTCGCGGTGGAATTCGCCGGGATTTTCTCCGGCCTGGGCTCGGATGTCACGGTCGTTTACCGGAAAGACAAGGTGCTGCGGGGCTTTGATGAGGATTTGCGCGATCACCTGACCGCCGCGATGACCGCCAAAGGCATCAATTTTCTGTTTAATACGTTGATCGAAAAAATCGAAAAGACCGCAGATGCTCTCAAGGTCACTTATTCCGATGGCGAGGCGGGGGAGTTTGACGTTGTTATGTACGCGCTTGGCCGCTGGCCCAACACGGCCGGGTTGGGATTAGAGGAAATTGGCGTAAAACTGGCGAAAAACGGGGCTGCCCGGGTGGATGAATACTCCAAAACATCGCTCGATAATATCTATGCTGTCGGCGATGTCACCGACCGCATCAACCTGACCCCGGTGGCGATCAGGGAGGGCCATGCCTTCGCCCTGACCAAATATGCAGGAATTCCGACCTCGCCCGAACACGACAATGTCGCCTCCGCGGTGTTCAGCCAGCCGCCGGTCGCAACGGTCGGCCTGAGCGAGGGGCGGGCAAGGGAAAGGGGCCTTGATGTGGACGTCTACAGCTCCGAATTCCGGCCCCTCAAGCTGACCTTGACGCCCCGGCAAGACAAAACCTTCATCAAAGTGATCGTTGAGCGGGGAACCGATCTGGTGATCGGCGCCCATATGATCGGGACCGATGCGCCGGAGATTATCCAGGGCGTCGCGATCGCCGTCAAAGCCGGTCTGACCAAAGCCGATTTTGACCGCACGGTGGCCATTCACCCGACCACCGCGGAAGAATTTGTCCTTTTGAAACAGAAACGATAACAACAGTTTCCAAGTCACGGATTTTGCGTTAAACTTACCCTTCCAGAGCTTGGAAAATAGGTTAAGTATTTCTTGTAACCTATTGATAATTAATAAAAAAGGAGAAAACAGATGTACCTCAAGATGATCATAGCGCTGGTTGGCTTGAGCGCGCTGGTTGGGGCCTGTTCCGAGCAAGCAACAGAGGTTGCCAGCGATCAAACCGTTGCCGCGGCAGAGGAAGCGGCGGTGCTTCCCGATTATGCCGCCATTTTGGCGGCTGAAGATCGCACCGAAGAGGATAAAGCGCGTGACGCCAGCCGCAAACCGGCGGAAGCGATGGCCTTGATGGGGGTAAAACCAGGCCAGATGGTCATTGATATCGGTACCGGTGGCGGCTATTACGCCGAAAATCTTGCCCGTGCATCGGCTGGCGACGGCGGTATGGTTCATGCCGTCAACAGCCCCGGTACGGTTGAACGGTTTCCGCAGGTGGTCGGCAGTCTGGCCGAACGCCGTGAAGCCCTGGCCCGCGGCGCTATTATCCCTCAGGTCATGGAATTTGCCGAAATGACATTCCATGCTCCCGCCGATATCGCTTTTATGGGTCAGATGTACCATGAAATCATCCGCCAGAACATGGACGCCGCCGCCATCAATGCCGCGGTTTTCAACGCTTTGAAGCCGGGCGGCATTTATGCCATCGAGATCCACAACGGCGCCGCCGGCTCGGGCCGCGAGGCATCTGAGAGCTATCACCGCGCCGATCCTGACATTGTCCGGGCTGAAGTTTTGGCGGCCGGGTTCGAACTGGTCGAGGAAAACATCACGCTGTTTGCCAACCCGGATGATCCCCTCGATATCCTGGTGTTTGATGAAAGCATCCGCGGCAATACCGCGCGAACCCTGTTTATTTTCAGGAAACCGTAAAGAGGCTGATGGAGCAGTGGAAACCAGACGGCTGGCGGGCAAAGAAAGCCCGCCAAATTCCGGATTATCCGGATGCGGCGGCGCTCAAGCGGGCCGGGGAGGCGCTTGCCAGCTATCCCCCGCTGGTGTTTTCAGGGGAAATCCGGCGCCTCAGGGAGCAACTGGCCGAAGTGGCGGCGGGCCGGGCGTTTTTGCTGCAGGGCGGCGATTGCGCCGAAAGCTTTGCCGAATTCAGCGCCGGCAACATTCGCGGCACCTTCCGCGTCCTGTTGCAAATGGCGGTCGTGCTGACGTCTGCCGCCGCTTGCCCGGTGGTCAAGGTGGGCCGCCTGGCCGGGCAGTTCGCCAAGCCGCGTTCTAGCGAATTCGAGCACCAGGGCGGGGTAAAACTGCCTTGCTACCGCGGTGATATAATCAATTCGATCAAATTTGATGCGGCTTCCCGCACCCCTGACCCGGAGCGCATGTTAAGGGCCTATTTCCAGGCCTCGGCGACCCTCAATCACCTCCGGGCGCTGTCGTCCGGGGGGTTCGCCAGTCTTCAGGACGTACACGGCTGGAACCGGGATTTCGTCTCCAAATCCCCGGCGCCGGAACGCCATTTGGATGTCGCGGACTGGATTGACGACGGCATTGCCTTTATGGAGGCGTGCGGCATTGATCCGGCCGGTATGGCGGAAATCCAGGGGGTTGATTTTTATACCTCGCACGAGGCGCTGCTGCTGCCCTACGAGGAGCCGCTGACCCGGCGCGATCCGGGCTCCGGGGACTGGTACGGCTGCTCGGCCCATATGCTGTGGCTGGGCTACCGCACCGGCGATCCGGACCAGGCCCACGCCGAATACCTTAGGGGCATCGCCAACCCGATCGGGATCAAGATCGGCCCCGAAACGGCCCCGGAAAAAACCCTGGCCCTGATCAATATGCTGAACCCGGAGAACCAGCCCGGCAAGCTGACGCTGGTGTGCCGCTATGGCGCGGAAAACGTCGGAAATATGCTGCCCGGGCTGGTCAGGAAGGTTGCCCGGGCGGGGGCCTCGGTGGTCTGGTCGTGCGATCCGATGCACGGCAATACCATCCGCACCGCAGCTGGCCTGAAAACCCGGCCTTTTGATAAAATCCTGGCCGAAGTCCGGCGCTTTTTCGATATTCACCATGCCGAAGGGACATACGCCGGCGGCATCCATCTGGAGCTGACCGGCCTCGATGTCACCGAATGCACCGGCGGGGCGATCGCCCTGTCGGAAGAAAACCTCAAATCCCGCTATCACACCTACTGCGATCCCAGGCTGAACGCCGACCAGGCGCTGGAGCTGGCGTTCCTGATCGCCGAGGGGCTGGTGGCCGAGCGCGCCGGACTTGAGGAAAATCGCACCGCATCCGTTAAATAATCTTCAACATCGGGATAAAGTCCGCTAAACCTTGGGCGGACAGGAGGCCATGACCAAATCGCTTAAAATAGCCATTGCGCAAATCAACGCCACGGTCGGGGATATCGCCGGCAACCGCGATCTGGTGGCGGCGGCTTATGCCAGGGCGGAGGAGGACGGCGCCGACCTGGTGCTGTTCCCGGAGCTGGTGATTACCAGCTATCCGCCCGAAGACCTGATTTTAAAGCCCGCCTTCCGCGCAGAGGCCTATGAAGCGCTCGAGGCGCTGACGGCGCTGACCAGGGACAAGAACGCCGCCATGCTGGTTGGCTGTCCCTATGCCGGGAACGATAATATCTATAACGCGCTCTATCTGCTCGGCGAGGGAAAAATCCTGCACCGCCAGCTCAAGGTCCATCTTCCCAACTACGGGGTCTTCGATGAAAAGCGGATTTTCAGCGAAGGCCCGATGCCAGAGGCGGTGCCGTTCCGGGGGATCACCCTCGGCCTGCTGGTCTGTGAGGACATGTGGTACGCCGACATTGCCGGCCATTTGAAGCAACAGGGCGCTGATATCCTGATCGCGCCCCATGCCTCGCCGTTCGAGGACGCCAAGCGCGACGTCAGGATCATGCACGCCAAGGCCAGGGTTGCCGAGACCGGCCTGCCGCTTGTTTTCGTCAACCAGGTCGGCGGCCAGGACGAACTGGTGTTCGACGGCTCGTCCTTCGTGCTCGATAAAAGCGGGCGCCGGATCGCCCAGCTGAAGGAGTTTGAAGAGGATTACCAGGTCCTTGAGGTGGTAAAAAATGGAACCTGGGCGGTCCGGCCAGGTGTAATGGCGGCGCTTCCGGAGGGGACTGAACAGCTTTACCAGGCGCTCATGTACGGTCTTCGCGAATACGTCGGGAAAAACAAATTCCCGGGCGTCCTGATCGGGCTTTCAGGGGGCGTCGACAGCGCGCTCACGACGGCGCTGGCGGTCGATGCGCTGGGGCCCGGCTGCGTTGATACCGTGATGATGCCCTCGCCCTATACCCGCCCGGAAAGTTTTGCCGACGCCAAGGCATGCGCCAAAAAGCTCGGCATCAAATACGACATCATCGAAATCACGCCGATGATGGAGGCCTTTGAAGGGGCGTTGGCCAAAAGCTTCAAGGGTTTGGCCGAAGACACCACGGAAGAAAATATCCAGGCGCGGATCCGCGGCATCCTGCTGATGGCGCTATCCAACAAGTTCGGCAAAATGGTTCTGGCGACCGGCAACAAATCGGAAATGTCGGTCGGCTATTCAACCCTTTACGGCGATCTGTGCGGCGGCTTCGCGGTCTTGAAGGATGTTTACAAAACCAAGGTTTACGAACTGGGGCGCTGGCGCAACCAAAACCTGCCCAGCGGCGGCCTTGGCCCCAAGGGCAAGGTAATTCCCGAGAATACTTTTACCCGGGCGCCCTCTGCCGAGCTCAAGCCCGGCCAGACCGACCAGGATAGCCTGCCCCCCTACGATGTGCTGGACGACATTCTCCACGGCTTTATCGAGGAGGATAAATCGATCGACGAGGTGGTGGCCCAGGGCCACGACGCGGGGACGGTTGCCAAGGTCGAGAAAATGCTTTACGTCGCCGAATACAAACGCCGCCAGGCCCCGCCCGGTGTCAAGATAACCCGGCGTCTGTTCGGCCGCGACCGCCGCTATCCGATCGTCAACGCCTTCCGCGACAGACCAGGAACCGGGAAAAGGAAATAGCAATGCCCGTCCGCGTCAGATTTGCCCCCAGCCCGACCGGCTACCTGCACGTTGGCAACATCCGCGCGGCGCTGATCAACTGGCTGTTCGCCCGTAAGCAAGGGGGCGTGTTCATCCTGCGGCTTGATGATACCGACCGGGACCGCTCTCAGGGAAAATACGCGGAGGCGATCAGGGAAGACCTGACCTGGCTGGGCCTGGGTTGGGACGAAACCTATCAGCAGTCGCAGCGCTTTGCCCTCTATGATGCGGCGGCGGAGGCTTTAAAAAAAGCCGGGCGGCTTTATCCTTGCTTTGAAACCCCCGAAGAGCTTGAGGTCAAGCGCAGGATGCAGCTGGCCCGGAGGCAGCCGCCGGTTTATGACCGCGAGGCCCTGGGCTTGAGCGGCGCCGGTATTGCAAAATTAAAAG
>JADFJJ010000058.1 GCA_022566215.1 Pseudomonadota bacterium
GAAGATCCAGCACCCGGCCTCGGTCAGGACCGCATCCAGGGCCTGATCGCCCGCCTCGACCGGCAGGGTCTTTTGCTCTTGCCCTTGATAAGCGAGGCCAACCGCCAGGATTTCACGCTTTTTTCTGAGCGCCTTCAGGGTCCGGTCGTAATAACCCTGGCCCTGGCCGATGCGGTTGCCCTTGTCATCAAATCCCAGCAGCGGCACCAGGATGATGTCCGGTTCAACCTGGTCCGCTGATTTAAGCGGTTCGCGGTTGCCCAGCGGGCCGTCCCGCAGGTCATCCCCGAAGGCGTAGCTGCGGAATTCCAGCGCGGTATTTTTCTTTGCGACCACCGGCAGGGCCACCTTTATCCCGCGCATTTCCAGAAGCCTGAGCAGGCTGGAACAATTCACTTCACTTCCCTGCCGCATGTATCCGGCCACTATCATTCCCTGAAGATTGGGCAAAAATTCAAAAAAATTGCGGGCCAGGGCATCGCGGGCGGCAACATCAAGCTGCCCGGCAAGCTGGGTGCGTTTTTTGCGCAAATCCTTCCGCAACGCTTCTTTTGTCTGCAATTTAGTGGCCATTTATAAATCTCACTGATGCTCTGTTATGCTTTCCGCGCCACATGGCGCACGGGCTCTTTAGTTTGTCCCTCACGCAAGATAGCTTT
The DNA here is from genome assembly GCA_022566215.1 of Pseudomonadota bacterium. Lineage (GTDB taxonomy): Bacteria > Pseudomonadota > Alphaproteobacteria > Sphingomonadales > SMXR01 > SMXR01. The sequence goes on from JADFJJ010000058.1 coordinate 660, forward strand.
CAGCTATCGCTCCGGGAGGGCGGCAGACGACTGCCGGGCGCACACTTGTGCGCCAGAAGGCGTCAACTAGGGCCAAGCGGCCCTCGCGAACCGTTTCGCGCCCCCGTGGAGCCGTGAGCAAGGCTCACTGGCGGGAACGACATAATCCTTCTTTTAAGCCTTTTCCAGGTCATCGGCCAGAACTTCGATCGAGGCCGCCATGCCGTTCAGGAGTACCGCCAGCCTGCCGGCGGTCTCGCTTTCATTGACCGGGATTTTGCCGTCGTGGATGCCCTGCAGCTCGGTCCTGGTTTCTTCAAATTCGTCGGCGATCAGAAGCGCCGCCATCAGTATCAGCTTGTTCTCGCCGACCTGGCCAAGGCGCGCCGTCAGGGTTCGGACCTTGCTGTCCAGCAGCTTGGCCAGACCCAGCAGCCGGTCTTCCTCGCCATCGCGGCAGGCAAGGGTGTAACGGTGATTGTTAATCGATACGCTGACCTGTCCCATTCTCAGGCCCTAAACTCATAAACAGTATCCACTGCGTTTGGGCTGGAAGAGCAGAATACAGCCGCTAAAAGCGCAGTTGATGCGGGGACATCATGAAGCATTTTGGCGGCTGTATTCTGCCTTCCTGGCCAAACCCTTCGGGCCAGCATTAAAACCGGCCTGAGCAGCGTCAAAACCTCTTCAGATAACCCATTATTCTTCATCACTTTTTCCTTGTCAGGCCTGTTTTACTGTTGGCGCAGTTGTATAGTGTTTATAAGTATAGGGCCTAGTTCACCAATTTCTCAAGCGCGGCGATGGTTTTATCCAGCTGGGCGCCAAGGTCCCGCTTCAGTTCGCCGCGGCCATCGCTTTTCCCGGGCGCGCCGGGAACTCCCGCCCGGGTCAAGAGATCCAACTCGGCCGAGGTGTCATCCAGCGCTTCCTGGTAGGTTTTTTGCAGCTCGTTATACTGTGAACGCAACAGCTTGAAGGACTGGTCCAGGGACTTGTATTCCTTGTGGACCCGCTCCAGCTCATTCTTCAGGAACTCGGTTTCCGGGTCGGGGCCATGGGCGGAGGGGCTCCATTCCTGGTCCTTGCTGAGCTCAGGGGTGCTGTCCCCGGGCGGGGTTTTCTTTGAGATTGACTTCAAATAGTCCTTCATTTCCCCTAACGAGCGCTCCAGCACCTCGTACTCGCCCTTGAGGCTCTTGAAGCGTTCATCCAGCTCGGTATTTTCATGCCGGAGTTTTTTAACATCCGCATGGGAAGCCTGTTTTACCCGGATCACGCCGCTCAGCCGGTCAAGCGCGGTTTGCAGCCGAATCTCGGCTTCGGGCAGGGCGGTGTTTTTTTTAGCCTGGGGGCGCTTGATCATAAATCGTTAAACTTTCTAAACCGTGAGCTTGAAGATAAGGCGGTCATTAGCATTGCGTCAACCATTGCCGGAAAAAAATGAAAACCGCTCCTTCAACCCTCTCGCTGGGATAAGAATAAAACAAGTTTTTCCCGCTGGCTAGCACCGTTATCGGAGCGGCTGAAAAAAAACCGGAAAAAGTCTAAAAACAAGGTTGACGGAAGGCGCTTGGGTGGCCATTGTGGCGCTTCCCCGGTCGGGGGACTGGAGGGGAAAACAGGGTGGCGGGACAAGCCTCTGAAAAGAAAGGAAAACCCGCCAAAAAGAGAGAAAGAAGCAGTCTGCTCTCATGCCGAAGACGAGTGACAGTGTGATCGATCAACGCACCCTGGCCAACGCCATTCGTGCGCTTTCCATGGATGCCGTCCAAAAGGCCAATTCCGGCCACCCGGGAATGCCCATGGGGATGGCCGATGCGGCCACCGTCCTGTTTTCCAAATTCCTCAAATACGACCCCAATTGGCCCGGCTGGCCGGATCGCGACCGGTTTATTCTCTCCGCCGGCCACGGGTCGATGCTTTTGTACTCGCTGCTGTACCTCACCGGCTACGCCAGGCCGACCATCGATGACATCAAGAATTTTCGCCAACTGGGCTCGCCGTGCGCGGGCCATCCGGAATACGGCGAGCTGCCAGGGGTGGAAACCACCACCGGGCCTTTGGCCCAGGGTCTCGGCATGGCCGCCGGAATGGCGCTGGCGGAACGCTCGCTTCGCACCCAATATGGCAGCGATGCCGTAGATCATTACACTTATGTGATCACCGGCGACGGCTGCCTGATGGAGGGCCTCAGCCACGAGATCCTCTCGTTCGCCGGACACCAGCAGCTCGAGAAGCTGATCGTCCTTTGGGACAACAACCACATTTCCATCGATGGCCCGACCAGCCTGGCGGTTTCCGACGATCAGTTGACCCGTTTTGAAGCCCATGGCTGGGATGCTTGGGAAGTTGACGGCCACGATTTCAAGGCGGTCGAAGCGGCCATTGAAAAAGCCAGGAAAAGCGCCAAGCCGTCGCTGATTTCCTGCCGCACCATCATCGGTTTCGGCGCCCCCGGCAAGCAGGGGACCGAAGCCACCCACGGCGCGCCCCTGGGGGAAGAAGAAGTGGCCGCGGCCAGGAAAGAGCTGAACTGGCCCCACCAGGCCTTTGAAATCCCTGAAGATATCCTGGCCGCCTGGCGTCGGATCGGCCAGCGCTCGGGGGAACAAAGCCGGGCCTGGAAAAAGCGCCTCCCCGGGATGGATGAGAAAAAACGGCGCCAATTCGAAGGGCGCCTCGAGGGCAAGCTGCCGAAAGCGCTTGACGCCAGGATTATCGCCCATAAAAAGGCGCTGGTGGAAAACCCGGAAAAAATGGCCACCCGCAAGGCTTCGGGCCAATGCCTCGAGATCATCAACGGCCTGACCGAAGCCACCATCGGCGGGTCGGCGGACCTTTCCGGGTCCAACAACACCCGAACCAGCCAGATGGAAATTATGTCGGCAGCGAACCCTGGCGGGCGGTACATTCATTACGGGGTGCGCGAGTTTGGAATGGCCGCAATCATGAACGGGATGGGCCTTCACGGCGGATTTATTCCCTATGGCGGCACCTTTTTGATCTTTTCCGATTATGCCCGGCCGGCGATCCGCCTGGCGGCCATGATCGGGGTTCGGGTGATATATGTTTTTACCCACGACAGTATCGGCCTGGGCGAAGACGGGCCGACCCACCAACCGGTCGAGCAATTGATGAGCCTCCGCGCGATCCCCAACCTGAACGTATTCCGCCCGGCCTGTGCGGTGGAGACCGCCGAATGCTGGGCGCTGGCCTTGAAAGACGCCAGCCGGCCCAGTATCCTGGCCCTGACCCGCCAGAGTATAGCTCCGGTCCGGGACAAGCACTTTGAGGAAAACATGAGCGAGAGGGGCGGCTATATCCTGAAAAAAGCCTCCGCCAGGCCGCGTGTCACCCTGATCGGCACCGGATCGGAAGTGGAAGTGGCGCTGGCCGCGCAGACCATTCTGGAGAAAAAAGGCGTGCCCACAAGGGTTGTCAGCATGCCGTCGCTGGGACATTTCCAGGAACAGTCTCAAGCTTACCGGAAAGAGGTCCTGGGCTCCGGCGCATTGAGAGTTTCCATTGAAGCCGGGGTCACCCGGGGCTGGGAAGGAATAGTCGGCGAGGATGGATTTTCCATCGGCATTGACTGTTTTGGCCAGTCCGCCCCTGCCGCGGACCTTTTCAGCCACTTTGGGATTACCGGCGCCGATATCGCCGACAAGATTTTAGACCGGATCAAGGCCAGCGCCTGAAGCGAAATCAGACTTAAAGGAGACCAATAAAATGACAGTACGTGTTGCCATCAACGGGTTTGGCCGGATCGGCCGGAATGTGCTCCGGGCCATCCATGAGCAGGGCAGGAAAGATCTCCGCGTGGTCGCCGTTAACGATCTCGGCGACGTGGCCATGAACGCCTATCTTTTCAAGCGCGACAGCGTCCACGGCCGGTTCCCCGGCACGATTGAGACCAAGGGCAATTCGATGATCGTCAATGGCCAGGAAATATCGGTGACCGCCGAACGCGACCCCGCCAAGCTGCCGTGGCGGGAAAATGGGATCGACATCGCCATGGAATGCACCGGGTTTTTCGCCTCCGGCCCCAAGTCCCGGGCGCATATCGACGCCGGGGCCAAAAAAGTGTTGATCTCGGCCCCCGCCAAGGATGTTGACCTGACCGTGGTTTACGGCGTCAATCACGACCAGCTGAAGGCCGAACACATAATCGTTTCCAACGCCTCGTGCACCACCAACTGCCTGGCGCCGGTCGCCAAGATACTGAATGACGCGATCGGCATCGAGCGGGGCTATATGACCACTATCCATTCCTACACCGGTGACCAGCGGGTTCTGGATACCCTTCATTCCGACCCCCGGCGCGCCCGTGCCGCGGCCCTTTCGATGATCCCGACCTCAACCGGGGCGGCCCAGGCGGTGGGCCTGGTTCTGCCGGAATTGCGGGGAAAGCTGGACGGCTCGGCGGTGCGCGTTCCAACCCCCAATGTGTCGCTGATCGACCTTAAATTCGACGCCGGCCGGGAAACCTCGATTGAGGAAATTAATGACCTCATGCGCAAGGCCGCCGCTGGCGCCCTGAAAGGGGTTCTTGAGGTGATTGACGAACCGGTGGTTTCGATTGATTTAAATCATTGCCCTGCCAGCTCAATCTTTGATACAAGTGGAACTCAGGTAATTGAGGGCCGGTTCGTCAGGGTTCTTAGCTGGTACGACAACGAATGGGGTTTTTCCAACCGCATGTCGGACGTGGCTGTGGCCCTGGCAAACGCCGGGTAAATGCTGGGAATGGGATGAGCAAACTTCGAACCATTGAGGATCTGGGTGATCTTTCAGGCAAAAAAGTCCTCTTGAGGGCCGACCTGAATGTTCCGGTCCACGAGGGTCGGGTAACCGACCTGACGCGGATTCAATCGATCAAGAAAACCGTCCTGCACCTCCTTAAGGCTGGGGCCGATGTGATCCTGCTGTCCCATTTCGAACGGCCGGGAGGAAAAGTGGTGCCCAAGATGTCGCTTGCCCCGCTGGCCCCTTGCCTGGAAGATGAACTGGATGTTCCGGTCAAGTTTGTCGGCGATGCCCTGGATGCGAAAACCGCTGAAGCCATCGCTGAAGGCGAAGGGGTTTTCCTGGTCGAAAACCTGCGTTTCCATCCCGGTGAAGAAAAAAATCTTACCAGCTTTGCCAAAAAACTGGCGGCTTTGGGGGATCTTTACATTAACGATGCCTTTTCCAGCACCCACCGGGCCCATGCTTCGATTGAAGGGATAACGCACCACCTGCCATCGGCTGCCGGATTCGCCCTGATTGAAGAAATTGAGGCTTTGGAAACGGCCCTTGAAAACCCGGAACGGCCGGTTGCGGCGGTGATCGGTGGGGCAAAAATATCAACAAAAATCGCCACCCTGGAAAACCTGGTGAGCAAAATGGATCATTTGTTCCTGGGCGGCGCCATGGCCAATACCTTCCTGGCCGCCCGGGGAGAAAATATTGGCGCCTCGGTGTCTGAACCCGGCTTGATCGAGGTGGCCAAAAGAATCATGGAAAAAGCGGAACAAGCCGGCTGCTGGATCCACTTGCCGATCGAAGTTACCGTGGCCAAGCAAATGGATGCAACCGTGGGCGCCATTGCCCTGCCGCTGGGGGCGATTGAAGATGACGATATGATTTTCGACATCGGCCCGAGAGCCGCCGATGATTATATCAGGGTGCTGAAACGCTGCAAAACGGTTATTTGGAACGGGCCGCTGGGAGCTTTCGAGATCAGGCCGTTTGACCGCGGCACCACCCAGGTGGCGCGGGCGATCGGCAATTTTACCAAAAAGAGGAAAATGATTTCCATCGCCGGCGGCGGGGATACCGTGGCGGCTCTTTATAATGCCGGAGCGAAGTGGAAATTCAGCCATGTTTCAACCGCCGGAGGGGCATTCCTGGAATGGCTGGAAGGGAAAACACTGCCGGGTATCAAGGCGTTGATGTCTAAGGGCTGAAGAAAATAAAATACCCATTGAGAGAAAACCAATGACCGAACCATTGTCTGAAATCGCCAAGGCCATGGTGGCGCCGGGGAAAGGTATCCTGGCCGCCGACGAAAGCACCCCGACCATTAAGAAACGGTTCGATACCATCGGGGCCGAATCGACCGAGGAGAACCGCCGCGATTACCGTGAAATGCTGTTCCGCACTCCGGCCATGAAGGATTTTATCTCGGGCGTGATCCTTTTTGAGGAAACCCTCCGGCAAAGCGCCGCCGACGGTACCCCAATGGTGGACATCATCAAAAGCCACGGCTCGATTCCCGGCGTCAAAGTCGACCAGGGGACCAAACCGCTGGCCGGCCATTCGGGGGAATTGGTGACCGAGGGCCTGGACGGCCTGCGCTCCCGCCTGAAGGAATATTATGGGCTCGGCGCGCGCTTCGCCAAATGGCGCGCGGTGATCACTATTGGCAAGGATATCCCCTCATCGGGGTGCATCAGCGCCAATACCCATGCGCTGGCCTGTTTCGCCGCGCTCTGCCAGGAAGTGGGCCTGGTGCCGATCGTCGAGCCGGAGGTGCTGATGGACGGGGATCACACCATCGACCGCTGCTTCGAGGTGACGGAAGTAACGCTCCATGCCCTTTATGACGCGCTTGCCGCACAACGGGTGGTGCTGGAAGGAACAATCCTGAAGCCCAACATGGTGCTTTCAGGCAGCGACTGCGCAACCCAGGCGGGGCCTGAGGAAGTAGCCGAAAAAACTGTCCAGTGCCTGAAACGGACCGTACCCTCGGCGGTGCCCGGCATCGTCTTCCTGTCCGGCGGCCAGTCGGATATTGACGCCACCGCGCACTTGGGCGTGATGAACCGGAATTATGACGCGCCCTGGCGCTTGAGCTATTCCTATGGCCGCGCCCTGCAGACCGCCCCGCTCAAAGCCTGGGGTGGCGACAACGCAAATATCCCGGCGGCCCAAGCCGCGTTCGCCCACCGCGCCCGGATGAACGGGCTGGCGACCAGCGGAAAATGGCAACCGTCACTGGAAAACGAGGCCGCCTAGCTTCAGGCCCTAGGAATGACATCACTGGAACACCGCTGCCGGCTTTACCTGATCAGCCCGGCAAAGATCGACGCAGGCGCTTTCGCCCGCGACCTTGAGGCTGCGCTTTCAGCCGGCGACGTGGCCTGTTTTCAGCTGCGCCTCAAGGGGTGTGGAGATGAGGATATATTCAAGGCTTCGGAAGTGCTGCTGCCGGTTTGCCGCAAACATGACGTCCCGTTTCTGCTGAACGACAACCCCGGACTGGCGCGGGATGCGGGCGCCGACGGGGTGCATCTCGGCCAGGACGACGGTGCGGTCGAGGATGCCCGGGTCCAGCTTGGCTTTGACGCCATGATCGGGGTCACCTGCCACAATAGCCGCCATCTGGCCTTCCTGGCCGGCGATGCCGGGGCTGACGGCGGAGAATGCGACGCAGATGCTGGAGACGGTCGCCGGGCTGGTCGCGGACGCCTCGGCGCTGCTCGACCCCGCGATCGTCGTGCTGGACGCGGATGATGCGCACGTGGGGCGGCTCGTGACGCTGGTGCAGAGCGTGGTCGACGAGGTGGCGCCTGGCCCGCGGGTGGTGGCCTCCGAGCTGGGCGAGGACGGGCCGCTGATCGGCGCCGTGCTGATGGCCGAGACGGTCGCGTACGAAGGCGGGTTCGGCCCGTGACGCCCTCCGAGAAGCGCCGCCTGACGCTGGGGCTCGAGGGCGAGGAGGCCGGGACGGTGCTCGGCGCCGTCGCCTGGGTGCTCGGCGCGCTGGAGATCATGAAGGACCGCGGGCACGCGGAGGGCGACGAGCAGTTCCACGACCTCTACGACACGCTGGAGCCTCGGCTGCAGGCGCTGATCGCGAAGATCTCCGGGGCGCGCATGGCGCTGGGCTCCGAGGACGAGTTGCAGGAGGAGATCGAGGCCGCATACGCGCCGGTGCGCGATGCGTTCGAGACGTGGATCGGGCTGACCGCCGCGGACACGCTCAGCGCGGCCGTCGGTCAGCGGCTCGGCGACGCCTTCGACGAGGCCGAGGAGGCCGACGCGGAGGAGTAGGACGCGACCTTGCGGCCGTACCCCCCACCTGATCTTCAGCCATCGATTCGATGTCTCTCCGCTCGCTCGTCGTCTGGCCCGGCTACAGGAGAGACATCGAATCGAT
>JADFJJ010000059.1 GCA_022566215.1 Pseudomonadota bacterium
CGCTTTTACCTGGTCGCGATCCTGTTTATCATTTTCGATCTGGAAGTGGCGTTCCTGTTCCCGTGGGCGATTACCCTGGGCGAGACCGGAGCCTACGGCTTCTGGTCGATGTTCATCTTCCTGGCCGTGCTGACCGTCGGCTTTATCTATGAGTGGCGCAAGGGCGCCCTGGAGTGGGAGTAATGGGTGAGCTGAAATCAACCACCGCGCTGACCAGGGAAAACTTGAGCGAGGATCCCTTCCTGAGGGGCATGAACGAGGAAATGGCGGCCAAGGGGTTTGTGGTGACCCAGGTGGATCACTTGATCAACTGGGCCCGGACCGGGTCGCTGTGGTGGATGACCTTCGGCCTGGCGTGCTGCGCGGTCGAGATGATGCACGTCAGCATGCCGCGCCTCGACATGGAGCGTTTTGGGATCGCCCCCCGGGGATCGCCCAGGCAGTCGGACGTGATGATTGTGGCAGGCACCCTGACCAACAAAATGGCGCCCGCCATGCGCCGCGTTTACGACCAGATGTCGGAACCCAGATATGTCATCTCGATGGGCAGTTGCGCCAACGGCGGCGGCTATTACCATTATTCCTATTCGGTGGTCAGGGGCTGTGACCGGATTGTCCCGGTCGACATTTACATCCCCGGCTGTCCGCCGACCGCCGAGGCGCTTCTTTACGGCTTTTTGCAGTTGCAGAAAAAAATCAGGCGCACCGGAAACATCAGGCGGTAAAGACGCGGATCGGATTTATAGAACATGCTCAGCGAATTAAAGGAACAATTGGCCTATATTGAAGAAGGCCTGGAAAATGAGGTGCTGGCCGGCAAGATCGCCTTTGATGAGCTGACCCTGACGGTGCGCGCCGAGAACATCATCCGGGTGCTGGTGTTCCTGAAAGAAGATGGCGATTGCCTTTACGAACAACTGGTTGACATTTCCGGCGCCGATTACCTGGAGCGGGAAAAGCGCTTCGATGTTGTTTACCATCTTCTCAGCTACACCCATAACCACCGCATCCGGATCAAGGTCGAAACGGACGAGAACACCCCGGTGCCCAGCGCCACCGGCGTTTATTCTTCCGCCGGCTGGTTCGAGCGGGAGATCTGGGACCTCTACGGGGTTTTGTTTTCCGGCCATCCCGACTTAAGGCGCATCCTGACCGATTACGGTTTCCAGGGACATCCGCTGCGCAAGGACTTTCCGCTCACCGGATACCTCGAGGTGCGTTATTCCGATCAGCAAAAAAGGGTCGTTTATGAACCGGTAAAGCTGCCCCAGGATTTCCGCCGCTTTGATTTCATGAGCCCGTGGGAGGGCGCCAAATATATCCTGCCGGAAGGCGGCGGCGAGGAAGGGGATGGTAATGACCGAAGTTGAGGTCAAAAACTACAATCTCAATTTCGGGCCCCAGCATCCCGCGGCTCACGGCGTGTTGCGCCTGATTATGGAGCTGGACGGCGAGGTGGTCGAGCGTCTCGACCCGCATATCGGGCTGCTCCACCGGGGCACCGAAAAGCTGATTGAATACAAGACTTACCTGCAGGCGATCCCCTATTTTGACCGGCTTGATTACGGCGCGCCGATGAACCAGGAGCATGCCTTCGCGCTGGCGGTGGAAAAGCTGCTGGGCTGTGAAGTGCCGGAACGGGCCAAATATATCCGCGTCCTGTATGCCGAGCTCAGCCGCATCATGAACCACCTGATGTGCACCACTACCCATGCCATGGACGTCGGCGCCATGACGCCGATCCTGTGGGGTTTTGAGGAACGGGAAAAACTGCTGGTATTTTATGAGCGGGTGTCCGGCTCGCGCATGCACGCGGCTTATTTTCGCCCGGGCGGGGTTCACCAGGATTTGCCCGATGGCCTGGCAGAGGACATTTACGCCTGGACCGAAAGCTTCCCCAAAGTGCTGGATGACATGGCTTCCTTGCTGGTCGAAAACCGCATTTTCAAACAGCGCAATGTCGACATCGGGGTTGCCGACCGCCCGGCCGCCTATGACTGGGGCTTTACCGGGGTGATGCTGCGCTCCACCGGGGTGCCGTGGGACTTGAGGAAAGCCCAGCCCTATGACGGTTATGAAAAGTTTGATTTTGACATACCCGTAGGCAAGCACGGCGACGCCTATGCCCGCTTCCTGATCCGCTTCGAGGAAATGCGCCAATCGCTTCGCATTATGCGGCAAGCGATTGAAAAGATGCCCAAGGGCCCGATCACCACCCTCGATCCTAAAATTTCCCCGCCCAAACGGGCCGATATGAAAACCTCGATGGAAGCGCTGATCAACCACTTCAAGCTTTACACCGAAGGCTACCGGGTGCCGGAGGGCGAGGTTTATGTCGCGACCGAGGCGCCCAAGGGTGAATTTGCCATCTATCTGGTCTCGGACGGCTCCAACCGGCCCTACCGCTGCAAGATCCGCGCGCCCGGGTTCTGCCATTTGCAATCGCTGGACTGGATGTGCCGGGGCCATATGCTGGCCGATGTTCCGGCGGTGCTGGGGTCGATGGACATCGTGTTCGGGGAGGTCGACCGATGAGCGCCGTGATCGGCAATTCAGGCGAGTTTGCCTTCACCCCTGCTAACGAAAAGTGGGCCAGGGGGCAGATCAAGAAATACCCCAGGGGCCGTGAGCAATCCGCCGTGATGCCGCTTCTGACCAAAGCCCAGGAACAGAATAGCGGCTGGCTCAGCCAGGCGGGAATCGAATATGTCGCCGAATTCCTGGGCATGCCGATGATCCGGGTGCTGGAGGTGGCGACTTTTTATTCCATGTACAACTTGAGGCCGGTCGGCAAAACGGTGATCGAAGTGTGCACCACCACCCCGTGCTGGCTCAGAGGTTCCGACCAAATTACCGCCGCCTGCCGGGAAGAGCTCGGCATCGGTTTTGGCGAGACCACGGCGGACGGTGAATTTACGCTGCTCGAGGTGGAATGCGCCGGGGCCTGCGTCAACGCACCCGTTTGCGCCATCAGGAACAAGTATTACGAAGACCTGTCGCCGGAGAAAATGAAAGCGATCATCCGTTCCTTCAAGGCCGGCCAGACGCCAAAAGCCGGCCCGCAAATCGACCGCCAGACCTCCGCGCCGGTGGGCGGGCTGACCACGCTGGTCGAGGGATAGCAAATGCTCAAAGACAAGAATCGCATCTTTACCAACCTTTACGGCCTTCAGCCGTGGACCCTCAGCGCCGCCAAAAAGCGCGGCGACTGGGACGGCACCGGGAAGATTCTGGGGAAGGGCCAGGACTGGATTATCCAGCAAGTCAGGGATTCGGGGCTAAGAGGGCGGGGCGGCGCCGGTTTCCCGACCGGCCTGAAATGGTCGTTCATGCCAAAGGTCTGTGACCGGCCGAAATACCTGGTGGTCAATGCCGATGAGGGCGAGCCCGGCACCTGCAAGGACCGCGACATGATCCGCCACGAACCGCACAAGCTTCTGGAAGGATGCCTGATCGCCGGTTTCGCGATCGGGGCGGCTGCCGCCTACATATATATAAGGGGTGAATTCGCCGAGGAGGCCGACGTGCTGGAAACGGCCATCAGGGAAGCTAAAAAGGCCGGGCTTCTGGGCAGGAACGCCTGCAAGTCCGGATATGATTTCGAAATTTATGTCCACCGTGGCGCCGGTGCCTATATCTGCGGCGAGGAAACCGCGCTGATCGAAAGCCTTGAGGGAAAAAAGGGCCAGCCGCGCCTCAAACCCCCGTTCCCGGCCAACGTCGGGGTCTGGGGCTGCCCGACCACGGTCAACAATGTCGAGAGTATTGCGGTCGTCCCGGCGATCACCAAACGCGGCGCGTCCTGGTTTTCCGGATTGGGCCGGCCCAACAACACCGGCACCAAGGTGTTTTGCCTGTCCGGCCACGTCAACACCCCGTGCAACGTTGAAGAGGAAATGGGCATCCCGCTGAAAGAGCTGATTGAACGCCACGGCGGCGGGGTCCGGGGCGGGTGGAGCAATTTGCTGGCGGTGATCCCGGGCGGGTCCTCGGTGCCGCTGATCCCGAAATCGGTGTGCGAGACCGTGACCATGGATTTTGACGCCCTGGCCGCGGTCCAATCGGGCCTTGGCACGGCGGCGGTGATCGTCATGGACAAGTCCACCGATATCGTCAAGGCGATCGCCCGGCTGTCGAAATTCTACATGCACGAAAGCTGCGGCCAGTGCACCCCGTGCCGCGAAGGAACCGGATGGATGTGGCGGGTGATGGAGCGGCTGGTGGTGGGCGACGCCGCCAAGGCCGAGATAGACAAGCTTCTGGACGTTTCCAGGCAGGTCGAAGGCCATACCATTTGCGCGCTGGGCGATGCCGCGGCGTGGCCGATCCAGGGCCTGGTGCGGCATTTCCGGCCGGAAATTGAACGGCGCATCGATGAGCGGGCAAAAACCATGCAGGCGGCGGAGTAAGCGGTTATGCCAACCCTGAAGATCAACGGCAAGGAGGTTACGGTCGAAGCCGGGGCGACCATCCTGCAGGCGTGTGAGCAGGCGGGCTTTGAGATTCCGCGTTTTTGCTATCACGAGCGCCTGTCGATCGCCGGCAACTGCCGCATGTGCCTGGTTGAAATGGAGCGCTCGCCCAAGCCAATCGCCTCCTGCGCGATGCCGGCGGCGGACGGCATGGCGATCTATACCGACACCCCGGGGGTCAAGAAGGCGCGCGAGGGGGTGATGGAATTCCTTTTGATCAACCACCCGCTCGATTGCCCGATCTGCGACCAGGGCGGCGAATGCGATTTGCAGGACCAGGCGCTTCTCTATGGCCGGGGCAAGACCCGCTATCAGGAAAACAAGCGCGCGGTCGAGGAAAAGCACATGGGGCCATTGGTCAAGACCGTGATGACCCGCTGTATCCATTGCACCCGCTGCATCCGTTTCGCCACCGAGGTGGCCGGGGTCGAGGACATCGGCGCGCTGGGCCGCGGCGAGCACATGGAAGTCACCACTTACCTTGAGAAAACCATCGACAGCGAACTCTCGGGCAACGTTATCGACCTGTGCCCGGTCGGCGCCCTGACCTCGAAACCATACGCATTTACCGCCCGCTCGTGGGAGCTGAAAAAGACCGAGAGCATCGATGTCATGGACGCGCTGGGCTCCGCCATCCGGGTCGACAGCCGGGGCAATGAGGTAATGCGCATCCTGCCGCGCCTTAATGAAGAGGTCAACGAGGAATGGATTTCGGACAAGACCCGGTTCGCCTGCGACGGCCTCAAATACCGCCGTCTGGACCGGCCTTATGTTCGAGTTCGGGGCAAACTGAAGGAAGCAACCTGGGGGCAAGCGTTCAAGGCCATCGCCAAAAAGCTGAAACGGGCCAAACCGAAGGAAATTGCCGGAATTATCGGTGATCTGAGCGATCTGGAGGCGATGAAAGCCCTGAAGGACCTGCTCGCCGGGCTTGGTTCCAAACGCCTTGAGGGACGTTCGGACGGGGCGGCGCTGGATCCCGCCAGCCGCTCGGGCTTTTTGTTCAATTCCACCATCGCCGGGCTGGAACAGGCCGATTATGTGCTGCTGGTCGGAACCAACCCCAGAGAAGAGGCCCCGGTGCTGAACGCCCGGATCGGGCGGCTGGCGCGGGCCGGGGCGCTTAAGGTCGGGCGCATCGGGGCGGTGGAAGACCTGACCTACAAGGTTGAGGACTTTGGCGATGACCCCCGCACCCTGGAGCAGATACTGACCGGCAAGCATGCCGCCGCCAGAGCGCTGAAAAAAGCCAGAAAACCGCTCCTGATCGTAGGAATGGGGGCGTTGCGGCGGAGGGATGGAAGCGCCATTCTTTATGCGGCCCGCGCGATTGCCGAGAAATTCAAGATGAACCGGATGGATTGGAACGGCTTCAATGTGCTGCACAGCGCCGCCAGCCGGGCCGGGGCCCTGGCTTTGGGGCTGGCCGCCAAGGGCGGGATGGAGGCAATCACCCGCGACGCGAAGGCCGGCAAGCTGAAAGTTTTGTTCCTCCATGGCGCTGACGAAGTGGACCTGGAGGCGCTTGGCAAGGCTTATCTGATTTACATCGGCCACCACGGGGACAGGGGCGCGGAGGGCGCGGATGTGATCCTTCCCGGGGCCGCCTACACGGAAAAAGACGGCACCTATATCAACACCGAAGGCCGCATCCAGCAAGGGTTTCGCGCGATTTTCCCGCCCGGGGACGCGCGCGAGGACTGGACTATATTCCGCGCCCTTTCCGAGGTTCTGGGCTGTACGCTGCCCTATGATGATCTGGCCGGCCTGAGGCGGGCCTTGGGGGAAGATATTCCCGAAATTGCCGCCGGCGAGGCGATGCTCCGCAGTCAGTGGGGCAAGTTCGGCAAAAAAGGCAAGATCGCCGCTTTGAAATTAAAACCGTCGCAGACCAATTTCTATTTTACCAACGCCATCGCCCGGGCTTCAAAAACCATGGCGGAATGTTCCGAAGCGAGAGGTTTCAGCGCCTCGACCAATAAGAGGACCGGGACCGATGGCTAACTGGATCATAGAGCTTTGGAACGGGCTTCCTTTTTACTTGCAATATCTGTTGCAAACCCTTGGTTTTATTATGCTTTTTGTCCTTCCATTCTTGCTGGCGATTGCCCTTCTGGTGTATGGCGAGCGCAAGATCTGGGCGGCCATGCAGATGCGCCGCGGACCCAATGTGGTGGGCGCCTTCGGCATTTTGCAATCGTTCGCCGACGGGCTGAAACTTTTACTGAAAGAGACCATCATCCCGTCCAGCGCCAACAAAGTGGTTTTCCTGCTGGCGCCGGTGCTGACATTTACCCTGGCGCTGGTCGCCTGGGCGGTGATCCCGTGGGATGCCGGGATGGTGATCGCCGACATCAACGTCGGCATCCTCTACGTCATGGCGATATCCTCGCTGGGCGTCTACGGCATCCTGATGGCGGGCTGGGCTTCGAACTCGCGCTACGCCTTCCTGGGGGCGCTCCGCTCGGCGGCGCAAATGGTCTCTTACGAGGTTTCAATCGGCTTTGTGCTGGTGACCATCCTGCTGTGGGCGGGGTCGCTGAACCTTTCAGATATTGTCAATGCCCAGGCCGGGGGCTTCTGGAACTGGTATTTCATCCCGTTTTTCCCGATGTTCGTGATCTTTTTCATCAGCGCGCTGGCGGAAACCAACCGCACCCCTTTCGATTTGCCGGAGGCCGAAGCCGAACTGGTGGCCGGTTACCAGGTGGAATATTCCTCGATGGCGTTCGCGCTATTCTGGCTCGGGGAATACGGCAATATCCTGCTGATGTGCGTGATGACCAGCATCCTTTTCTTCGGCGGCTGGCATGCGCCGTTCGCCGCCCTTGAGTTTATCCCGGGGCCGCTCTGGCTGATTTTCAAGATTTTGATTTTCTTCTTTATTTTCGCCTGGGTGAAGGCGGCGCTGCCGCGCTACCGCTATGACCAGCTGATGCGCCTGGGGTGGAAAGTATTCCTGCCGATTTCACTGGCGGCGGTGGTCATTTATGCCGGCCTGGGCCTGGCGCTGGGGATAATTTGAGCATGAGAAGTCTTAAAAATATTGCCAGAACGTTCTTGCTGCTGGATATCGCCGCGGGGCTTCGGGTAACGCTGAAGTACTTCTTCAAGGCCAAGGCGACCCTCAATTACCCGTTTGAAAAAGGCCCCTTGAGCCCGCGCTTCCGGGGCGAGCTGGCGCTCAGGAGATACCCCAGCGGTGAAGAGCGCTGCATTGCCTGCAAGCTCTGTGAGGCGGTCTGCCCGGCGCAGGCGATCACGATCGAGGCCGAAGAGCGCGAAGACGGCTCACGGCGCACCACCCGCTTTGATATTGATATGGTCAAGTGCATCTTCTGCGGTTTTTGCCAGGAAGCGTGCCCGGTCGATGCGATTGTCCTGGGGCCCAATTTTGAATACTCGACCGAAACCCGCGAAGAGCTGCTGTACACCAAGGAAAAACTTCTGGAAAACGGCGACCGCTGGGAAACGGAAATCGCCGCCAATCTGGAAGCGGACGCAAAATACAGGTAGGGAATATGACGCCGTTAATTCAAACTATTCTAAAAAATGGGGACAAAATACTAAGTTGCTGTGAGTTAGGATAGACGTTGTGCTGGAGGTCTGGCAGAGCTGGACAAAAAGGAATCTTCAGCCGCTATGCCGCTAATATGACTATTGGCCTTTTTTAAGTAGCGTTGTCTAAACGCAAATTCATTCATTGAGCCAATCGGGCACGGGGAGGCCTTTTTTCCTGAGGAAGGCAGGATTGAAGAGCTTGCTGTGGTAGCGGTCGGCGTAATCACAAAGCAGAGTAACGATAGTATGCCCCGGCCCCAATTCCTTGGCGAGATGCTTGGCGCCGGCGATATTGATTCCCGTGGAGCCACCCATTGCAAGGCCTTCTTCCCTGATAAGATTGAAGATGATGGTGAGCGCTTCCGAATCCGGAATGCGATATGGGAAGTCGATCTCTGTTCCCTCCAGGTTGGCCGTCACACGTCCCTGACCGATGCCTTCGATGACCGAGTCCCCTTCTGCCTTGAGCTCACCATGGGCGTAGTAGTTGTAGAGCGCAGCTCCGAACGGGTCAGCGAGGCCAATTTTCACATCCCTATTCTGCTCCTTCAAAAACCGTGAGACACCGGCGATCGTCCCCCCGGTGCCCACTGCGCAGATTAAGCCGTCGATCTTACC
>JADFJJ010000060.1 GCA_022566215.1 Pseudomonadota bacterium
AGGAGAAAGACCCGGAGACCGCCGGGCGCCTGAAACCTGCTGACAAACAGCGGATTATCAGGGCGCTGGAGGTGTTCGAGGCGACCGGGAAACCCCTTTCGCGCTGGCTCAGGAAAACCAGTGAAGACCCGTTCAAAGGGGTGGAATTTGTGAAAATATGCCTGCTGGCCGGGCCGGAAGTCCTGAATCGGAGAATCCGCGCCAGGTTCCATAATATGATTGAAAAAGGGGCCCTGAGAGAGGCCGCTAATTTTGCCGCAAAGGGAATCGACCGGTCGCGCCCGGTGATGAAGGCGCTGGGCCTGAGGCCGCTGCTGCGCCACCTGAAAGGGGATATCTCGATTGACGAGGCGGCCAGTCTGGCGGTGATCGAGACCCGCCAGTACGCCAAGCGCCAGCGCACCTGGTTCCGGGGCCAGTTTTCTGATTGGACGTTTGTCGAGGCTGACGGCAATGCCGCCGGCAAGATTCTTTCCCTTGCGGAGGAGGCCTTCAGGGACTAGGCAAATATCATGAATATTAAAACCGACAAGGACTGTGATCTTAAGCTGATTCAAAGCCGCCGGGTGGCGATC
Source organism: Pseudomonadota bacterium (assembly GCA_022566215.1). Lineage (GTDB taxonomy): Bacteria > Pseudomonadota > Alphaproteobacteria > Sphingomonadales > SMXR01 > SMXR01. Next base: position 576 of record JADFJJ010000060.1, read on the forward strand.
ATCGGCTATGGCAACCAGGGCCGGGCACAGGCCTTGAACCTTCGTGATTCCGGGGTTGGCGGGATTGTCGTCGGCTCCCGGGGAGGAACCGCCGCCGGAGAGCTGGCCGCGGCGGACGGCTTTTCCGTTCTTTCCTTTGCCGGGGCGGTGAAGCTTGCTGATGTCATCGTGATCCTGCTGCCCGATGAGGTCCAGGGGGAGGTTTATAAAAAACACATCGCCCCCAACCTTCAGGCCGGGGCGGCGCTGGTTTTCGGCCACGGGTTCTCAATCCATTTCAAACTGATTGAACCGGCGGAAAACCTGGACGTCATCCTGGCCGCGCCCAAGGGGCCGGGCAAGACGCTGCGCGCGCTTTACCGGGAAGGTCTTGGGATGCCGTGCGTCATTGGGATCCACCAGGATGCCAGCGGTTCCGCCCGCGCCCTGGCGCTTTCTTATGCCGCGGCGCTCGGCTCCGGGCGTTCCGGAATTCTCGAAAGTTCTTTCCGGGAAGAGTGCGAGACCGACCTTTTCAGCGAACAGGCGATCCTGTGCGGCGGCCTGCCGGCGCTGGTCAAGGCCGGGTACGAGATTTTGGTTGAGGCCGGCTATTCCCCCGAGCTGGCTTATATCGAATGCCTGCATGAGGTTAAGCAGATCGCCGACCTGATGTGGCAGGGGGGCCTGAATTTCAAGAACCAGGCGATCTCGAACACCGCCGAGTTTGGCGGCTATCTGGCCGGCGAGCGGCTGGTGGACGAAAAGGTCCGGGCCGAAATGAAGACGATTCTGGCCGATATACAGTCGGGCCGGTTCGCAAAAACCCTGATGGCCGATCACCAAAAAGGTTTTGAAAAGCTGAAATCCCGGCGGGCGGAGGACGCCGCGCACGAAATCGAAAAATCCGGGCTGCGGGTGCGAAATCTGATGCCGTGGCTGCAAAAAAAAGGCGATTAGCAACTTTAGTATAAAAAATATCAAAAATTTCACCTCTTTTGCAAAAGTTCTGTTGCATCTTTTTCGCGGGTCATATACCCATCGAAAGGGTAAATTTCTCAGAGTTTTCAGGTAGATAGGGAATTTTCCAGACACAGCGCCTTAAAATAAACATGGCGTCTGTTCATAAATGAGGAAATTAGCCCAATGAAGGGTTTGATCAAGGAAAGGCTGAATTAAAAAATGTTTTCGAAGCTTCTGGGGTTTTTCTCATCCGATATGGGAATCGATTTAGGGACCGCGAACACCCTTGTGTACGTCAAGGGCCGGGGCATTGTGTTGAACGAACCGTCGGTGGTGGCGATGGAAACCGAGGGCGGCAAACGGCGGGTCCGTGCGGTCGGCGACCAGGCCAAGGTCATGCTTGGCCGCACCCCCGGCAATATCGAGGCGATCCGCCCGCTGCGTGATGGCGTCATTGCCGACTTTGAAGTTGCCCAGTACATGATCAAGCACTTCATCAAGAAGGTTCACAACCGCTCATTCGCCAGCCCGCAAATGGTCATCTGCGTCCCCTCCGGGTCGACCGCGGTTGAGCGGCGCGCGATTATGGAAGCCGCCGACCAGGCCGGGGCCAGCCGGGTGCGCCTGATTGAAGAACCGATCGCCGCCGCGATCGGCGCCGGCCTGCCGGTGCTGGAGCCGCAGGGTTCGATGATTGTCGATATCGGCGGCGGCACCACGGAAGTGGCGGTGATGTCGCTGGGCGGGATCGTTTACTCCAATTCGGCCCGCGTCGGCGGCGATAAAATGGACGAGGCGATCATCAATTTCATCCGCCGCAAGCATAACCTGCTGATCGGCGAGACCAGCGCCGAACGGATCAAGATGGAAATCGGCACTGCCCTGATGCCGCGCGACAAGGTCGGCAAGACCATACTGGTCAGGGGCCGCGACCTGGTCGAAGGGGTGCCCAAGGAAATCGTCATCAACCAGAAGGAAATCGCCGAGGCGCTGGCCGAGCCGGTCAGGGCGATCATCAGCGGCATTAAAATAGCGCTCGAGCAGACCAAACCGGAACTGGCCGCCGACATCGTCGACAAGGGCGTGGTGATGACCGGCGGCGGCGCCCTGCTGGGCGACCTGGATAAGGCGCTCAGGAGGGAAATTGGTCTTCCGGTCTTTATTTCCGAAGAACCGTTGACCTGTATTGCACTGGGGACCGGGATGGTTATTGAGGATGAAGGTTTGCTGAAAACCATGACGCGGGAATATTAGGGTCTGGACTGAATTACCGATGAGGGCTGTGTTGGCCCTGAAAGGGAAGTGAAATGCGGCTTCGGTTCAAAACGGTCGGCAAGGGGTTGCCATGAAAGGCGCACCCCCTGGCTTCGGAACCGCCGATGCCCTTTTCAGCAAATCCCGCAAACGGCTGAAATATAGCATTTATTTCCTGCTGTCGCTGACCCTGATTGTTCTTGGGCGCATCGACCACCCTCTAAATAAGGATATTCATAACGCCATTGGCTTTGTCGTTACCCCGGTTATTGTCGCCTTTGATACCGTCGCCGACGGGGTTATCAACACTATTTCCTGGGTCCAGGGCCTGGCGGTTCTGGAGGCGGAAAATGCCGCGCTGCGGGAGGAAAATTCACGCCTTCAGCAATACCGGTTTATTGCCGAGCGGGCGGTGATGGAGAACCAGCGCCTGCAGGAACTGATGAACGTCAGGCCAACCTTTGTCCCGACCCTGGTAACCGCCCGGGTGATCGCGGTGGCCGGCGGCGCCTATTCCAAAAGCGTCCTGATCCATGCCGGCTCTGAGGACGGGGTCAGGGACGACCTGCCGGTGGTGGATGAACACGGCCTGGTCGGGCGCACCATCACAACCGGCTTCAGGGCGACCCGGGTGCTGCTGACCACCGATATCAACAGCCGTATCCCGGTTCAGGTAGAGAGGTCCAGGCAGAACGCCATCGTGGTGGGCAGAAATGATGACCTGCTGGCCATGATCTTCACCGAGCCCGGGATCGATGTCGGGGTCGGCGACCGGATTATAACCTCGGGTCACGGCGGCCTGTTTCCGGCCGATGTGATCGTCGGCACAGTGGTCGAGGTCAGTGAGGAGGAGATCCTGATCCTGCCCGAGGCCAACCTGAAAAATCTCGATTTCGTCAGGGTGCTCGATTACAACGCCAACCAGCTGGAGCCGGCAGAGGGGGAATAGGCCGTAAATTCATAAACAGTGGCTTTCTGCGCAGCCATTATATCTGTGCTTTCAAGGAGAAAAACATTGAAGAATAAAAAATTATCTGAAATTTTTTCGACACAGTTCTGTGCGGATAGAATGGCTGCCCCTTGGGTTTGCCGGAAAAATGCAGGCGTAACCGTTTATGAGTTTACGACCTAATGGCCTTTGGGCTAAAGGGGGCGGCGCTAAGGCTGCTGGGGAATGCCAGCCCCGGTCTTTTCACCCTGTTTCTGCTGCTGATTTTCAGGGTTCCTTTCACCGACAGCAACGCCGGGATGTACATTCCCCTTTTCAGCCTGATATTCACCTATTATTTCCGGGTCCATTTTCCGCAATCGGGAAGGCTCTGGTTTATTTTTATCCTGGGGCTGCTGGAAGATTTCCTGAGCGGCGGATACCTGGGCCTGACACCCTTGATCCTGCTTCTGATTTCAGCCCTGTTCGAGCGCCAGCGGAGAATATTCCTGCAAGGCTCTTTCGTGACCGAAATTTTCATATTTCTGTTCTTCAGTCTGGCGGTATCGGTGTTATACTGGATTTTGACGAGCTTTATTGAGGCCCAGTTTATCCCGGGCCTGCCATTCTTTATTCAGGGGCTGATTACGGCGCTGGTGTTCCCGCTGTATGTTTTTTTGATCGGGCGCATCAACAAAAGGTTTTCGAGGTAAGGGCAGGGCAATGGCATTCGAATCAGAAAACGACCGCTATCGGCGCTTCACCCGGCGCTCGTTTCTGCTGGCCTCGGCCCAGGGGTTGCTGGTGACCGGGCTACTTGGGCGGCTTTATTACCTCGGCGTGGTTGAAAGTTCACAATACAAAACCATGGCGGAAGACAACCGCCTCAGTCTTCGCCTGATCGCACCGGTGCGGGGCAAAATATTCGACCGCCATGGAAATCCGCTGGCGATCAACCAGAAAGATTTTCAGGTGCACCTGATCCCCGAGGCCGCCCATGACGTCAAGGCGACCCTGTCCGCGCTTGGCAAGATCGTCAATATTTCCGATCAGGAAATTGAAAAGATCCTGAAAAAAATCAGCCGCCAACCAGGTTTTGTCCCGGTCAAGGTGGCCGAAAACCTGAGTTGGGAGACCTTCTCAAGGGTCAATGTGGAGATGCCCAACCTTCCGGGCATCCAACCGGTGGAGGATAAAATCCGCTTTTATCCGGAAGGTCCCATGACCCCGCATATGATCGGCTATGTCGGCGCGCCCAATGGGGATGGGGTCCGCCGCGACCCGGTCCTGCAGCTTCCCGGTTTTAAAATTGGCGTGACCGGCTTTGAAGAAAGCCTGGATGACAACCTTCGCGGCATCGCCGGCACCAGCCGGGTTGAGGTCAATGCCTACGGCCGGGTGGTGCGCGAAGTGGCCCGCCAGGAGGGCCGCGAGGGCGATCCTGTCACCCTGACCATTGATCTGGAATTGCAGCGCTATGCGGCCAAACGCTTAGGGGACGAAAGCGCTGCGGTGGTGGTCATGGATATTCACTCCGGCGATGTGCTGGCGGCGGTCTCAACCCCGAGCTTTGACCCCAACGATTTCAGCTTTGGCATCAGCCAGAAAAAAATGGATGAGCTGAAAAACAATCCCAAGAAACCCTTCGTGAACAAGTTCCTGTCCGGCCAGTATCCGCCCGGGTCGACCTTCAAAATGGTGGTCGCCCTGGCGGCGCTGAAGGCCGGGGTCATCGATGAAAAGGAAAAAATAACCTGCACCGGAAAAATCGAGCTGGGCGACAGCACTTTCCACTGCTGGAAAGAGGAAGGGCATGGCCGCCTGGCGCTGGTCAACGCCATCGCCCGGTCCTGTGACGTCTATTTTTATGAGATTGCCGGGCGGGTCGGGATCGACAGGATCGCGGAAATGGCGCACCGCCTGGGGCTGGGTGAGACTTATGATATCGGCCTGAATGGCCAGGCCGAAGGGCTGATCCCGACCCGCGACTGGAAATGGGCGTATTACGGGACCAGCTGGCAAAAAGGCGAAACGCTGATCTCCGGCATCGGCCAGGGGGCGGTTCTGGCGACCCCGTTGCAATTGGCGGTGATGACCGCGCGGCTGGCCCACGGGGCTGAAGCGGTCAACCCGAGACTGATTTATTCGATCGGCAACGAGAGCAGTTTCAGGCCGCGGTTCGAGCCCATGAACCTGAACCGGAAGCACTTGAGGCTGATCCGTGAGGGGATGGAAAAGGTCCATCAGGAAGGCGGCACCGCATATCTTTCCCGGTTGCTGGGCAAGGGGATGTCGATGGCCGGAAAAACCGGAACCTCCCAGGTCCGGCGGATTACCAAAGAGGAACGCGAAAAAGGCATTCCCGATCCTTCCGAGCGGCCCTGGATCGAGCGCGATCATGCGTTGTTCGTCGGTTACGGCCCGGTTGATGCGCCCCGCTTTGCCCTTTCAGTAGTGGTTGAGCATGGCGGCGGCGGATCCTCAACGGCGGCGCCGATTGGCCGCGATATTATGCGCAAGGCGATTGAGGAGGACCCGATGGCCAAACCGGTGAAGGCCGATTTGCCGGAGCCTGGAATGAAAGAGGCCGAAAATGGCTAGAAGTCTTTATTTTGCCCCGCGCACCTTTGATCTGTCGCCCGGCCAGCGGCTCCGCAAGATTAACTGGCTGATGGTGCTGACGTTAAGCGCGGTCGCCGGGATCGGCTTTGCCATGCTCTATTCGGTGGCCGGCGGGTCGTGGGACCCGTGGGCCAAAAATCAGGCGATCCGGTTCGGGTTTGCACTGGTCATTATGATCGGGATTGCGCTGCTGGACCTGAAGTGGCTGATGGGCCTGGCTTATCCGGCCTATGCCGGGGCGCTGGTGTTGCTGGTTCTGGTGGAGTTGCTGGGTTCCTCGGGGATGGGCGGCCAGCGCTGGCTGGATTTGGGGTTGATCCGCATTCAACCCTCAGAGATCATGAAAGTGGCGGTGGTTCTGGCGCTGGCGAAATATTTTCATACCCTGACCCCGGAAACCTATCGCCATTACAAACATTTAATCATTCCGGTCCTGTTGATCGCCATTCCCACGGCGCTGGTGATGCACCAGCCGGATTTGGGCACTGCGGCGTTACTGGCGCTGGGCGGTCTGGGGGTGATATTTCTGGCCGGCGCCCGGGCCTGGATATTCTGGGCCGGGATCATCGGCGGCCTGGGCGCCGTTCCCTTTATTTGGCGCAGATTGATGGATTATCAGCAAGACCGGATTTTGACCTTTCTGAACCCGGAAAGCGATCCGCTGGGGGCCGGTTATCAAATTATTCAATCCAAAATCGCCCTCGGTTCCGGGGGTTTGTTCGGCAAGGGGTTCATGCAGGGGACCCAGAGTCATTTGAATTTCCTCCCCGAAATGAAAACCGATTTTATCTTCACCGTGCTGGCGGAAGAGTTTGGCCTGGCCGGCGGACTGACCCTGATCTCTCTTTATGTTATCCTGCTGCTCTACGGCCTTTATATTTCGGTCAGCTGCCGCAGCCAGTTTGGCCGCATGCTGGCCGGCGGGCTGACGTTTATCCTGTTCCTTTATGTTTTTATCAATATCGGCATGGTGACGGGACTGCTGCCGGTGGTCGGTGTGCCGCTGCCGCTGGTGTCCTACGGCGGGTCAGCGATGCTGACCGTGATGATCGCTTATGGCCTGATTCTCTCGGTCGGGGTCCAGTGCGGGGTCAACCTGGCCCGCAAGGACTAGGCACCTTCCTTTACCCCTCTTCGAGCGAAAACAGATCGGTATTGCCGCCGATTGCGGCGGTGTTGATGGTCAGGGTTTTCTCGGTGGCGAAACGCAGCAGGTAATGCGGCCCGCCGGCTTTCGGCCCGGTGCCGGAAAGTCCCTGACCGCCGAACGGCTGAACCCCGACCACCGCGCCGATCATGTTGCGGTTGACATAGGTGTTGCCGATCCGGGTGCCGGCGAACAAATCAAGCCAGCGTCCCTCGATCCGCGAATGGACGCCGAAGGTCAGGCCGTAACCGGTCGCCCCGATCTGCTCCAGAACCTTGTCCAGGTCCCTGGGCGCATAGCGGATGACATGCAGGATCGGCCCGAACACCTCATCCTCGAGGATCGAAAGATCGGAAATCTCAAAAATATGCGGGGCGAAATAAGACCCCGGGCCGAGGTCTTTGGGAAGCTTGGCCTTGGCGATCAGTTTCCCCTCCTTGATCATCCGCCGGGCATGGGCTTCGAGCTCGGCTTTGGCGGTGTTGTCGATCATCGGGCCGATGTCGGTGGCAAGTTCGGCCGGGTCGCCGACCTGGCGTTCGGCGAGAGCCCCTTTGAGCATTTCGATCACCTTATCGGCGATGCTGTCCTGAAGGAACAGGACGCGCAGCGCCGAACAGCGCTGCCCGGCGCTGGAAAAGGCCGAGGTCATGACGTCGTCGGTGACCTGCTCCGGCAGCGCTGAGCTATCGACGATCATGGCGTTCTGGCCGCCGGTCTCGGCGATCAGGGGAACCAGCGGCCCTTCTTTCGCGGCCAGCGTCTGGTTGATCAGCTTGGCGGTCCGGGTCGAGCCGGTCAGCGCCACACCGGCGGTCCGGGGGTCCGCCACCAGCACCTTGCCGACCATTGAACCGGGAGCGATAATCAGGTGCAAAACCTCTTTCGGGACGCCGGCCTTAAACAAAAGACGCACCACTTCGGCCGCCACCAGCGGGGTTTGCCCGGCGGGTTTGGCGAGCACCGCGTTGCCGGCGGCTAATGCCGCCACCACCTGGCCCAGGAAAATCGCCAGCGGGAAATTCCACGGCGCGATGCACAGGAACACGCCGCGGCCATGGAGGCTGAGCTGGTTGCTCTCCCCGGTCGGGCCCTT
>JADFJJ010000061.1 GCA_022566215.1 Pseudomonadota bacterium
GACCTTGACCCCCGGGGCCTGGGCCGCCACCAGAATTTTTGCCTGCATGGAGGCCTGCAGCACCGGCCGCGGGCCCAACGGCAAATCCGCGCACACCCGGCAGGCGGAAATTTCCTCCAGCAAATGCTTCAGGTCATCGCCCATGTCACAATTTCACCCCCGGCTGGAAAAAAAGCAAGTGCGGGGTTGCGCTATATCGCCGAAACCTTATTCTTAATGATTGTAACAGCTGACGAGGCCGCTTTGACTCAAACTCCTGCAAACCTTTTTTCGACCGTCCGCGCCCGCACCGAGGCCCTGGCCGCGCCGCTTTCCCCTGAGGACATGATGGTGCAATCGATGCCCGACGTCAGCCCGACCAAATGGCACCTGGGCCACACCAGCTGGTTTTTCGAGACCTTTATCCTGAAAAATTTTAGCCCCGCCTATAAGGTTTTTGATGAGGCTTACAATTACCTGTTTAATTCCTATTACAATGCTGTCGGTGACCGCCAACCGAGGCCCAAGCGCGGGATGCTAACCCGCCCGCCGCTCAGCGACGTGATGGCCTACCGCGCCCAGGTGACCGAAGCCATGCTGGATCTGATTGGTTTGGCTGAAAAGCACAAGGACTGGCCCGGCATCCTGAAGCTTCTCGAGCTCGGCTGCCATCATGAGCAGCAGCACCAGGAGCTTTTACTGACCGACATCAAGCACGTGCTGTTTCAAAACCCGTTTAAGCCCGCCTATTCTCAGGCCGCGCCAGACAAAGCGAAGAAAACTGAAAAACTTTCCTGGCGGGGGTTCGCGGAGGGGCTGGTTGAGATCGGCCACCTGGGCGATGGCTTTTCCTTTGACTGCGAAGGCCCCCGCCACAAGGTTTATCTGAACGCCTTCGAGCTGGCCTCGCGCCCGGTCAGCAACGGTGAATATCTGGAATTTATCGAGGATGGCGGCTATGCCCGCCCCGACCACTGGCTGTCCGACGGCTGGGCACATATTTGCCAAAAGGAACTTAGCCGCCCGCTTTACTGGGAAAGGCGGGACCAGGAATGGCGTGAATTTACCTTGCGCGGGGAACAGCCCCTGAACCCCGGTGCGCCGGTCTGTCACCTCAGCTATTACGAGGCTGACGCCTATGCCCGCTGGAAGGAAGTCCGCTTGCCGACCGAGGCCGAACTGGAAATCGCTGCCAATGGCCCGGGTGGCCCGGGTGAGGTGTGGCAATGGACCTCCAGCGCCTATTCCCCCTACCCCGGCTTTAAAGCGGCCAAAGGGGCGGTCGGCGAATATAACGGAAAATTTATGTGCAGCCAGATGGTCCTGCGGGGCGGCAGCGGCGCCACCGCGGAAGGCCACTGGCGCCCCACTTACCGGAATTTTTTCTATCCCCCCGATGCCTGGCAATTCACCGGGCTGAGACTGGCGCGCGCTAGATGACCGGCCAGCTGACCTTTATCGACCTGAAACCGACCTCTGAGAATTTTCTGGACGCGGTCGCCGCCGGCCTCGCGGCAACCCCCAAAACCCTGCCCGCCAAGTTTTTTTACGACCAGCGCGGCTCGAAGCTTTTCGAGGACATCACCAATCTCGAGGAATACTACCAGACCCGGACCGAAATGGCGCTGCTGAAAACCATCGCCCCGGAGCTCAAGCGGCTGATCCCGGCGGGCTCCAAGCTGGTCGAGTTCGGTTCCGGCTCGTCTGAAAAAATCCGCGTCCTGATCGACCAGGTCGGCAAGTTCGTGACTTACATCCCGATTGATATTTCGCGCGATTACCTGAAAATGGAAGCCGAGGCCCTGGCCTCCGACCATCCCGATCTGAACATCATCGCGATTTGCGCCGATTACACCAAACCCTTTGAGGTTCCCGCGGGCATGACCGGGGGCGAGGATTGCACCGGCTTTTTCCCAGGGTCGACGATCGGCAACATGACCCCCGGCGAGGCGGTCAATTTCCTGAAAATCGCCGGCCGTTTGCTGGGCCCGGGCGCCGGCTTTATTATCGGCGTCGACCTCAAGAAGGACCCGGCGATCCTGTACGCCGCCTATAATGACGCCAAGGGAGTGACGGCGGATTTCAACCTGAACATCCTGCGCCGCATCAATAACGAACTGAGGGGCGATTTCGACCTTGAGAGCTTCCGCCACCGGGCCTTTTATAATGCCCTGGCGGGGCGGATCGAGATGCACCTGATCAGCCTGGCGGACCAGACGGCAAGCGTCGCGGGCAAGCAATTTTCATTCCTCAAGGGCGAGACCATCCATACCGAAAATTCCTACAAATACAACGTCGGCGAATTTCAGGCGCTGGCCAAAAAAGCCGGTCTGAAACCGGTAAAAGCCTGGTGGGACGACGCCTGGCTGTTCAGCATCCATTTCCTGAGGGTGGGATAGCTTAAGACCCTCGTTTTCACCCCCTCACCTAAATCCTCTCCCACGGTGGGGAGAGGACCTTAAGGAAGAGCCTTCCCAGAAAACTCCCTCTCCCCTGCGAGGGAGAGGGGTGGGGTGAGGGGGTAATTAAGGAGTGTCATTCCCGTGCAAACGGGAATCCATGTTTTTTTTGTAGATACCTGCTCCCGTAGGAGTGACAAAAAAGACAAAAGGCCAGACCCCCGCCTTCCTCCTTCGCCAAGGCTATGGAGGACAGGCCGCGGGGGTGACAAGAAAAAGAAAGCGGGCATGACAGATAGTTATTGTGTTTTTTCTTTAACCGCCCGCTGGCCACTGTCAACTGAAACTCGCTAGCCCTTGGTGCAGGCGAATTTGAGCGGCAGATGGGTTGTGTATTTCAGGCGCTCCATGGCGAATGAGGAGGAGACATCGGCCATCTCGACTTTTTCAATCAGGCGCTTGTAAAAATTATCGTAAGCCGCGATATCGGGCACCACCACCCGCATCAGGTAATCGATCTCCCCCGACATGCGGTAAAATTCCACCACCTCGTTGAAGCCGCGCACGGCCTCGGCAAATTTTTCCAGCCAGGCGGCGGAATGGTGCTTGGTCTTGACCGCGACAAAGACGTCTACGCCGACGTTCAGCTTGTTGCGGTCCAGCAGCGTCACGCGTTTCTGGATAACCCCTTCCTTTTCCAGTTTCTGGATGCGCCGCCAGCACGGGGTGGTCGACAGTCCGACCCGTTCGGCGATCGCGGAGGTGGACAGTGAAGCATCTTCCTGTAAAAGAGTTAAAATTTTGCAATCCAGAGCGTCAATGGGCATGATATTCCTTCTTATTATCGTTTATGAGCATATTTTTCCTAAATTATAACCATTTTTGGATGAATTTGAAATCTATTTCTTTTTCAATTTGCTATAATTTCACCGGCACAACCAATTTGAGGGAAACTGCAAACATGACTCACACCAAAAGCCAGACCGCGGAAGGGATTGGCGTCAAGCCGCACCTGGAGGAAATTGGCGAGAGCTATTTTCAGCATATGGGCTTCGCCTTTTCATTCTCCCGGCGGATGATCGGGGCCGGCTTTTGCTGTTTCATTCATGCCCTGTTCCCCAACACTTTCAGAAAAACCGGCAGCAGTTGCATTGCCGTCCTCTATGATGAGATGGTGGTCAACCGGCACCTTCTGAAATACCGGAAATAACAGCCGGCACTCTCATTGAAAAGAAATCACCCCTCGCCCCTGTCTCTCGACAGGGGCGTTTTTTTGCAGTTTGCCGAGCGCCCCGCTTTACCCGGCTGATAAAGTTCTTTAAGGTTTTTTCCTGAAACAACGCCCCGGGGGGACAACCCATGACCTTTGAACAAATAGCCCTTTTTGCGCTTTTGGGTGTGGTGATGTATTTTTTCATCTCGGGGCGGCTGCGCTATGACGTGATCGCGATCGGCGCGCTGCTGATCGCGGTGGTGATCGGCGTGGTGCCGGCCGGGCAGGCCTTTTCAGGCTTTGCCTCGGCCGCCGTCGTCACCGTCGCGGCGGTGCTGATTATCTCCCGCGGGCTGACCAATTCCGGGGCGGTCGAGCGGGTCGCCCACTATCTTCTTCCCGGGGTCAAGAGCCTGACCCTGCAGATGTCTTCGCTGAACTTTTTCACCGGGGGTTTGAGCGCGGTCATGAACAACGTCGGGGCGCTGGCGCTTTTGATGCCAGCGACCATTAACGCCGCCAAGAAGCTGAAAAAATCCCCCTCGCTGTTCCTGATGCCGCTGTCGTTCGCCTCGATTCTGGGCGGCATGGTGACCCTGATCGGCACCCCGCCGAACATTATTATCGCTTCGCTCCGGGAGGAATACCTGGGCGCCCCCTACACCATGTTTGATTTCACACCGGTCGGCGCGGTGGTGGCGGTGGTGGGCATCCTGTTCCTGACCCTGATCGGCTGGCGATTGCTGCCCAAGGAGCGCAAGGCCCAGACCTCGGCCGAGGATTTGTTCCAGATCGAGGGCTATGCCGCCGAAGTGCTGGCGCTGAAGGATTCGAAATACATCGGCATCCCGCTCTTCAAGCTGGATAAAAAGGCCCATGAATACGGCATCCATATCGCCGGCTTGATACGCAACAAACGGCGCATCCTTAACCTCGCCAGCCACCATATCCTGGAGGCCCGCGATATCCTGCTGCTGGAGGCCGATCCCGACGACCTCGACAAGTTCGCCCATGAGCTGGGGTTCCAGATCAAGGGCGATGCCGCCCAGGACAAGGCGATGTTTTCCTCCGAGGATGTGGTGCTGGTGGAGGCGGTGGTGTCCGCCGATTCGCGCCTGATTGCCCGGCGCATCGGCGACCTTCGGCTGAAATCGCGCTATCATATCAACTTGCTCGGGGTCTCGCGCCAGGGCGCCACCTTACGCAAAAGCCTGCAAAACATAAAAGTCCGCACCGGCGATGTGTTCTTGCTCCAGGCCGAGCGCGATACCTACCCCACGACGCTGTCAAGACTGGGGCTTTTGCCGCTGGCGGAGCGGGGCTTCAGCATCGGCAAGCGCCCCCAGGCGCTGATCGCGGCCGCCCTGCTGGCCGGCGCGGTGGCGCTGGCGGCGCTGGGCTGGCTGGACCTGACCATCGCCCTGACCGCGGCGGCGCTGGGAATGGTTCTGGCCGGGATCGTTCCGGTTCAGGATATTTACGAGTCGATCGACTGGCCGGTGATCATCCTGGTGGGCGCTATGATCCCGATCGGCGGGGCTTTGCAGACGGTCGGGGCGACCGGGCTGATGGCTGATGGTCTGCTCGACATGGCGGGGTTCTTTGATCTGCCCATTTACCTGATCCTGGGGCTGGTGATGCTGGTCACCATGACCCTCTCGGACGTTATGAACAACGTCGCCACCGCGGTGGTGATGGCGCCGGTCGGGCTGGCGGTGGCCGCCGCCCTCGGGGTCAATCCGGATACCTTTTTGATGGCGGTGGCGGTCGGCGCCAGTTGCGCCTTCCTGACCCCGATCGGCCACAAGAACAACGCCCTGATCCTGGGCCCGGGGGGGTATAAATTTGGCGATTACTGGCGCATGGGCCTGCCGCTGGAGGTTTTGATCCTGCTGGTCGGGGTGCCGATGATTTTGACTGTCTGGCCGCTCTAGCCGCAGCCGATTATCATTCCTTAACCTAACTCTGTTATAATCAGCTTCGCGGTTAAATCCGTTTTGAGCATTTGGGTTGCCCTTAAGTTGTTTTTAAGAAATGAACAGCCATGTTGCAACGCACCACCAGTTTCCATGAAGTCAGCCACCCTATTTATGACGGGATGGTCACCTACAAGGGTTTGCGTGAGGCCCGGGTGTCTGAATATGTGTCGCGAAATGCGGCAAAATACCTGGCCGCCCACGGGGCCGCCCTGGTGGGCATCGATTCACCCAGCATCGACGACACGACAAAGTCTTCCCGGCCAGTCAACACCATCCTGCTGCGACGCAACATCCCGTTTATTGAACATATGATAAACCTGGAAAATGTCCCCAAAACGGGAGGAAAATTTTTCGCGGTCCCGCCCCGGATCAAAAAGGTCGGGTGTTTTCCGGTCCGCGCCTTCATCATCGCCAATTCCTGAGTTAAAATAAAGGGTTATCACAATTTCACCCCCGGATGCCGGGGGCCGGAAAAGTTACCTTTAGTTGTGACCAATATGTGATATACTTCTTTAGGTGTATATCACATCCAAAATTAAACCTCTGGTTTTAGCCCTGGTCTTGTTGCTCGGGATGCTGGCCGCCCCGGCCGCCCCGCAAGCCGCCGGCTGCGCCTGGATCTACGCCGGGGTTGGCAAACCCCTGAATAACACCACTAGCAACAACCCCACCGGCGGCAATACCGAATTGTGCCGCAAAGCCTTTCTTTTGTCTTTCAACCAAACCACCGGGGTCGCCGACTGGGTCATGGAGCGCCTGAGCGCCTCTGCCTTGAGCGGCGATGCTGACCGGAGTTTTTCGCATTTCAAGAGCGATCCCGACCTGGCCGGCGGCCCGGCGCTTTCCGATTACCGGGGCAGCGGCTATGACCGCGGCCACCTGGCCCCGGCCGCCGATATGAAATGGGATCAGCGGGCGATGGATCAGAGCTTTTATCTTTCCAACATCGCCCCGCAGGTGGGGGCCGGGTTTAACCGCGGCATCTGGGCCCGGCTGGAGGCGAAAATCCGCGGCTGGACCCGCACCAAGGGTGATATCATTGTTATCACCGGGCCGGTTTATTATGATTACAGGCCGGTGATCGGCGGCCGCGTGGTGGTGCCGGATGCTTATTTTAAAATCATCTATGCCCCCGCTGACGGGCGCGCGCTGGCCTTCTTAATGCCCAACCGGAGGATCACCGCCCCTGCCCTGACCCCGCATCAGGTAACCATCGATGCGCTCGAGGTCCTGACCGGCTATGATTTTTTTAATACCCTGCCGGTTACCCTCGAGGACCGGCTGGAAAGTGAGACCGGGCCGTTGTGGCCGTGAATTTTTTGATTTACCGTCCCCCCTCTCCTGTGTCAGACTTTTCCCAAATCGAAAACCGGCAACGGGGAGGCAGCCATGCGCAAACATATTCTCAAGCTTTTTCTGATTGGGCTTTTTATCGCAGTTTTTTCGGGCGGGGAGAACCTGGCGGCGGCCCAGCAGGCGTTTGACGCCGATGCCGCGACCGAAGCTTACCTGGCCAGCGTGCCGGCCGAAGACCGGGCCGCCTCGGACGCCTACTTCGAGGGCGGATACTGGCTGATCCTGTGGAATACGCTCTATGGGCTGGCGGCCGCCTTTATTCTTTTGCAGTTCGGGATTTCCCGGAAAATGCGCGAATGGGGCGAAAAGGTGACCCGTTTCAAATTCGTCAATATTTTTGCCTATATCGTCCAGTATCTGATTGTCAGCTTTGCGATCGGCTTTCCGCTGACCTGGTACGCGGGCTTTATCCGCGAGCACCAGTACGGCCTGGCCACCCAAACTTTCGGCCCGTGGTTTAACGAACAGCTGATCGGGCTTGGGATCACTATCGTCATTTTTGGCTTTGCCCTTTCAGGGCTTTATAAACTGATCGCCTGGAAGCCCAAAACCTGGTGGCTGTGGGGCGGCGCTGGTACGGCGGTCTTTTTCATGATTGTACTTACCATATCGCCGGTGTTCATCAGCCCGCTGTTTAACGACTATAAACCGCTGGAGGAAGGGGAGCTGCGCACCGAAATCCTGGCCATGGCCCGGGCCAACCAGGTGCCGGCCGAGGAAGTTTACTGGTTTGACGCCTCAAAACAGACCACCCGCATCAGCGCCAACGTCTCCGGCATGTTCGGCACCACCCGGATTTCGCTCAATGACAACCTGTTGAACGACGCGACATTGCCGGAAATCAAGGCGGTGATGGCCCATGAGATTGGCCATTATGTCACCAATCTTTTCATTGCCCTGATTTTGCCGATCAGTATCGTCATTATGCTCGGCTTTGGTTTCGTTCATGTCACCTTTAACAAGGTAAACGCCAGATACGGGGCGAAGTGGGGGGTAAAGGGCATTGCCGACCCGGCCGGCCTGCCGCTGCTGTTTGCCCTGCTCGGGGTCTTTTTTATGGTTATGACCCCGCTGCTGAATACCATTATCCGGGAGAATGAGCGTCTCGCCGATACCTACGGGCTGAATGCCGCCCAGGAACCCGATGGCTTCGCCACCATCGCCCTGAAGCTCGGCGCCTATCGCAAACTGGATCCCACCCCCCTGGAGGAATTCATCTTCTATGATCACCCGTCGGGGCGCACCCGGATCCAGATGGCGATGGAGTGGAAAGCCGAACACCTCGGCCAGATGCTTGAGATTGAGGACCTGCTGGAAGCGGTCGAGCGGATGGAGGAAGAGGCTGCCTCAGCCGAGGAATAACCGCACCCGCCTGAAGGTATGACAAACAGGGATGTTCCCCGTAATCACCCTCACCCTACCCTCTCCCATTCCGCCGTCGCGCAAGGCTATGGCGGACTTCGCAAGGGAGAGGGGATTCCAGCAGAGCACTCCTTATAAGTCCTCTCCCCGCTGAGGGAGAGGATTTAGGTGAGGGGGTTAGAAAAAATACTTAACGCCAACACCAGGCTACGCCGACCTGTC
>JADFJJ010000062.1 GCA_022566215.1 Pseudomonadota bacterium
AATTGAATATCAATTAGTTTGGAAATAGTTTTCGTCAAATCCGTGCTTTTAGGGAAACCGATTTCGCAGCTAGCCCCGGCGCCGATCACAAAAACAATTTTATTTTTAAACATTTCCGAAAGCCTCCATTAAATTTACCCCGCCCGGACAAACCAGGCCCGAAGCGGCATTTAGCCGGGATCGCCGAATTCGGATTTAAGCGCTGCTTCGACCGCGTTCGTGATTTCCTCGATATTGGCGCCGCGCTCCTCAATTTCGGCGGCGACCGGGTTGCCGTGCAAGAGGCCCTGGACAAACAAGGGATAATCGATCTCCTTAACGAAATTCACCGTCTCAATCGCAATCTCTTCAAAGCCGCCGGCCTTCAGGTCGGCTTCGATCAACTCCGGGTCGGGATAGCTGAACGGAACTTTATAGAACTGCGGCGGGTCTTCGGGGAAAAACTTTTCCACCGCTTCATGGACAATCCGGGCAAACGGGTTGCCGTCCCAGCCGTCCCAGACGTTCAGGTGATAGACCCCGCCCGGCTTCAGCACCCGCCTCGCCTCTTTAAACGATTCCACCTTATCGGGGAAAAACATCACCCCGAACTGGCAGGCCAGACAATCGAATGTGTGATCGTCATAGGGCAGCGCCATCGCATCCACTTCTTCAAAAGAAACCTCTTCGCCGGGATCGAACTTGGTTGCCGCGATCCCCAGCATCACCAGACTTAAATCAGTGGCCACCAGCTTGCAATCGAGCGGCAGGGCGTCCCTCAGGCAGCGCGTGACGATGCCGGTGCCGGCCGCCAGCTCCAGAACGTTTTCCGGGTCTTCCGCGGCCACGCGGGCGGCCAGCTCACCTGCAAAATCGGCAAAAATATGGGGGCCGAGCCCGGCGTCGTAATTCTCCGGAATACTTCCACCGAAAAAAGCCGTCTGGTCGTTCATATCCCTAATCCAGGCTGGGCATGTTTTTCATGTGCTCGATGAACATTTCCATGCGCTCCGGGTGGCTGATCATGGCGCTGAGCGCGCGTGAGATGCGCATATGGACGCCCATGTATTCTTCCGGATAGCTGCGGACAAAGTTCATTTTTTCCTCTTCGGACCAGGCTTGCATCTCCTCGGAAATTGGCTCGAGCCGGGCCAATGCCGCGCCCATCTTCGCTGAGGCCTCGCTGGCGCTGGCGTCATCGGTGATCCCTTCCAGGGCCTCGGCGATAATCGCCATCTCGGCCAGGTACCGCTCGGCGGTGCTGTCTTCGGCCAGCGCCGCGCCGGCAAACAACAGTGCCCCGCATAATGCGCTTAAAATCATTCTCAATGGTTTCATCCAAATCTCCTTTAACTGGCTGCGCGATAGTGTCAGGAATGGCCGCGCTTGGCAATGCCTTGACGGTTTAAGCCGGCGCCCTGATGTGCTATTGAAATGCCATGAAATCTTTTGCAGAAATCTATCAGCGGGCCGCCGGGCGCCACGGCGGCGAAGCGGCCTTGCAGAAAAAGCTGTCGCAGGACAGTTACCTGAAATCCGCCGAAGACCTGGCCGCCACCCCCGATCACCGGTTCCTGGCCGGGATGACCAGGTGCGTCTTTCAGGCCGGCTTTAACTGGAAAGTGATTGAAAATAAATGGGATGGCTTCGAGGCGGCCTTTCAGGGTTTTGATATCGATGCCTGCGCATTCTTGTCAGATGACGCGATTGACGAACTTGCCAAAGACACACGGATTGTCAGGAACCGCCCGAAAATTATCACCGTGCCGGGAAACGCCCGGTTTATCCAGAAGGTGCGCGGGGAGGAAGGCTCGTTCGGCAAATTCCTGAACCGGTGGCCGGCTGGTGACCAGATCGGGCTGATGGAATACATGAAACAGGGCGGATCACGCCTCGGCGGCAAGACCGGGCAGTATTTCTTAAGGTTTTCAGGCTGGGACGCCTTTTTGCTGTCAAAGGACGGCACCGCCGCGCTGATCGACGCCGGGGTGGTCGACAGCTATCCGATCAACGGCAAGGGCGCGCTCAGAAAGGCCCAAGCCGCCATCAATGCCTGGCACGACGAGACCGGCCGCCCCTACGCCGAGATCAGCCGGGTGCTGGCGCTTTCGATCGATCTGGTGGAATAGGCTTTATTTCTTAAGCGCGCGGATAATCGAGTTCTGCATCATTTGCAGCCAGAACCACATTTTCAGCATGGCCACAAACAAAGCCGACAGAAGAAGCGCCACGGCCCAGTGGAAGTGGGCGTTGACGCTTTCCGCGCCCAGGAACCGCCAGCCCGAATAGAAAAAAATGACGGTAAAGATCAGGCCCAAAGCCAACCCGAAATAAACCCAGGGGCGGAGCGGCCCCTGGAGAACCCCGCAGGCCATTTGCATCAACGTTTGATCTGATTTCGCCATGACAGTCTCCTTTCCCGTAAACGAATACCTTTCCCCGATATATGGGGGATATCACGATGGTTTTCGAGCAAAATCGGAAAAACCGGCTTTCAGGAAAGACTGAGAGCGCCTTCCAGCACCAGGAAACAGTGGCCGGAGATTTTGATGCGCCCCCCTTCCCCCTTAAGATAAAGGTCGCCGCCGCGCTCTGAAACCTGGCGCGCGTGAAGGTCGGCCTTGCCCAGCACCTCCCCCCAGTAGGGCCCGAGCGTACAGTGGGCCGAGCCGGTCACCGGGTCTTCCAGAATGCCGTGGTTGGGGGCAAAATAGCGCGAGACAAAATCACAGTCCTCGCCCTCTGATGTGACGATAAAGCCGTGGCGGGGGAATTTCGCCATCGCCTCGACATTGGGCTCAAGGATGCGGATCTCCTGTTCGCCGCCGCCGTAGACCAGCAGGAAATTTTCACCCGCTTCAAGGATTTTTTCAGGCGGCTTGCTGATCAGCGCGGCATGATCTTTGGTCAGCGGGATTTCCTTACCCGGCTGGAGCGGAAAATCGAGGGTCAGCATGTCCCCTTGCCCCCGCTCCACCGCCAGCTTGCCGGCGCGGCTGTGAAACTCGACCCGCTCCAGGCCGGGCTTGAGGATGTTCAGGATGACATAGCCGGCAGCCAGCGTCGCATGGCCGCACAGGTCAACCTCGACCGCCGGCGTGAACCAGCGCAAACGATATCCATCCCAGGCGTCCGAGACAAAAAAGGCGGTCTCGGAAAGATTATTTTCACGGGCGATTTGCTGCAGCGTGGCATCGCCCGGCCAGTCAATCAGGGGACACACCGCCGCCGGGTTGCCCTTGTAAGGCTCGGCGGTAAAGGCATTGAGCTGAAAGTATGGAATCTCCTTAAGCGCGCTCATTCGTCGCGCCCCAGTTCGTGCACCGTCTCCGCCTCTTCAAGGCCCAAGGGATCGGTGTGGATAATAATCTCGGCCCCCGGGAAAACCTCGCCGACCGTCGCCTCGATCTCATCGGCCACCGCATGGGCTTGATAGAGGTTCATTTCCGGGTCCAGCTCGATATGCATCTGGATAAAGCTGACCAGACCGGAGCGGCGGGTCTTGAGGTCGTGCAGACCCTTGACATCCGGATTGCCCATCACCAGGTTGAAAATCTCCTCGCGCTGTTCTTTTGAAAACTCCTTGTCCATCAGCATATCGATCGAATCCCTGGCAATCCGGTAGGCGTTCCAGGCAATATAAAGGGCGATGCCGAGGCCAAAGACGCCATCCGCGGCCGGCACATGGGCGACCGTCGAGAGCACCAGCGCGGCGATCACGGCGGCATTCAGCAGCAAATCACCAACATAGTGCAGCCGGTCGGCGGAGATCGCCACCGAGCCGGTTTTGCTGATCACATGCTTCTGGAACGCCACCAGGCTGAAGGTCAACAGGATCGCAAATAGCGAAATGCCAATCCCAAGCAGGCTTTGATCCGGGACCACCGGAGCCATGATCCGCTGATATGAGTGCCAGCCGATAAACACCGCCGAGGCGAAGATCAGCGAGGTCTGGAACAGACCGGCGATCGCCTCGGCCTTGCCGTGGCCGAAGCGGTGTTCCTCATCGGGCGGGGTCAGGGACGCGCGCACCGCCACAAAATTGATCAGCGAGGCGAGAAAATCGAGCGCCGAATCGGTCAGCGACCCGAGCATCGCGACCGAGCCGGTTTTCCAGTAAGCCCAGGCCTTGGCGCCGATCAGCACCAGCGCGACAATCACCGAGGCCGAAGCCGCGGCGCGCATCAGGCGTCTTTGTTCCCGGCTGGCGTGGGTCATGGAAACAGAAGTTCCTTTTTCCAGCTGCCATCTTTTTGCAGCGTGTAAAGTTCGCGCTCATGGAGGCGAAAGCGCCGGTTGGCCCAAAATTCGAACACCTCAGGCGCCAGCCGGTAGCCAGACCAGTACGGCGGCCTCGGGATTTTCCTGCCGAGATATTTAGCGGCGGTTTGCGCCACCCGTTTTTTCAGCTGATGGCGGCCGCTCATCACCCTGGATTGGTCCGAGGCCCAGGCGCCGATCTGTGCGCCTCTGGGCCGGGTGGCGAAGTATTGATCGGCTTCTTTTTGTGAAACCGGCGTGATCAGGCCCTCGATCCTGATCTGGCGTTTTTGCGATTTCCAGTGGAACAGCAGCGCCGCCTGGTCATTCTTCTTCAGCTCCGCGCCCTTGCGGCTTTTGGTGTTGGTGTAAAAAACAAAACCGGTTTCATCCCAGCCTTTCATCAGCACCATCCTGAGCGAGGGCGCACCAGTTGGCGTGGCGGTCGCCAGGGCAAAGGCGTTGGCGAACTCGGGCTCGCTGGCATCGGCCTTTTTGAACCAGCGCTCAAACTGCTCAAAGGGGATATTTTTTGCCACGGTTTCCATGTTTTAGCCTCAATTCTATAGCACCAGTGAATTTAATTTACACGTTTTGCAAGCACTTTATTCACCGCGTGTTCATCTCTGTTTTGTTTTAGTTGAAGAGAAGAGAAAAAGGAGCCGGATATGAAACTGAAAGCGCTCGTCCTGATCCCCGCCCTGGCGGTCGGGCTGGCAGGCTGCACCAACGAAGAAATGGGCGCGCTGTTCGGCGCCACCGCCGGCGCCCTGATCGGCAGCCAGATCGGCTCGGGTCACGAAGGCACCATGGCGGCGATCGCCGGGCTGTCGCTGGCGGGCGCCTACATCGGTTCCGAGATCGGCCAGGATATGGATGAGGCTGACCGCCGTGAAATGCAGCGCCGCACCAGGGAAGCGCTGGAGCGCTCGCCGTCCGGCGCCACTTCCACCTGGAACAATCCCGATACCGGCAGCTATGGCGCCATCACCCCCTCCCCCGGCTATGTCGAGAATGGCCGGTACTGCCGCCCCTACACCCAGACCATCAGCGTTGATAATGAGACCCGTACGATCCGCGGCACCGCCTGCCGCCAGAGCGACGGCGCCTGGGTGATTGTCGATACCGGCTCGTAAAACCCTTAAATCCCCTGTAAAAGGCCCTTATGGGGGGAAAAATACCGAAACCCAAGGAGTTCCGTTTCTGGCGGCTGTTGAAGCAGGCCGTCAAGGCCTACGGGCGCGACAACATGTACGTTTACGCCGGCAACATGGCGTTCATCGGCATGCTGGCGGTGTTTCCGTTCCTGATCGTCCTGATCTCGCTGTCCGCCCTGATCGGCCAGACCGAGGCCGGCAACCAGTTCCTGGACTATGTTTTCGCCAACCTGCCGGACAACGTAACGGCGCAAATCCGCGGGCCGGTCGAGGCGGTGCTGGCCGAGACCACCGGCAACATCCTGACCATCAGCATCATCGTCGCCCTGTGGACCACCATCCGCGGCGTCAATGCCGCCCGGATCGCGGTGATGAAGGCCTACGGGTTGACGTTCAAAAAAACCTCCCATGCGCTCTTGAGCGTGCTGGTCGACCTGGGCCTGGTGCTGGGGGCGGTTTTCCTGATCCTGGTAACATTATTCGTGCTGGTCACCGGCCCGGCGGTGCTGGCGGCGATTGAGCGCTGGCTGCCGGCGGAGGTCGAGATCGTCCAGTACTGGGACCTGTCGCGCTATGTGATCAGCCCACTGGTTCTTTTTATCGCCCTTTTCAGCCTTTATTTCCTGTTCGTCCCGAAATACGGGAAGCGGGTTTATCACCATGCGCCCGGGGCGCTGCTGGCGCTTTTTATCTGGTTTCTGATGGCCGCGCTGTTCTCCCTCTATCTCAGGTACATGGGCGAGCTGAGTTTGCTGTACGGGTCG
Organism: Pseudomonadota bacterium; assembly: GCA_022566215.1. Lineage (GTDB taxonomy): Bacteria > Pseudomonadota > Alphaproteobacteria > Sphingomonadales > SMXR01 > SMXR01. The sequence continues at coordinate 6,161 of JADFJJ010000062.1, forward strand.
CTGACCGGGGTGATCATTTTGCAGCTGTTTTTGTTCTTTTTAAGCCTGGGATTCCTGCTCGGCGCTGAACTCAACGGGCGCTATACCGGGGAATCGCCGGCAAAAGCCGGAAAAGTCTAAAAAATATTGCTTAAAAAGTCCCCTTTGGTTAGCTTGAGACCGTTGACGGCGCCCGGTAATTGTGTAAATTGCTCCGCCTGTCCAAATTATGGAGAGAAAGAAGGATCTGAAAATGGCAGGAAGTTCACTGATGAAGGGGAAACGCGGCCTGATCATGGGGGTTGCCAATTCCAGGTCGCTGGCCTGGGGCATCGCCAAGGCGGTCGCCGATGCCGGGGCCGATTTGGCCTTTTCCTACCAGGGCGAGGCTTTGGAAAAGCGCGTCAAGCCGCTGGCCGGGAGCGTCGGCTCCAAATTCGTTCTGCCATGCGATGTCTTGGACGAAAAATCGCTCGATGCCCTGTTTGACGCGCTCGCAGCCGAATGGGGCGGCCTCGATTTTGCCGTCCATGCGATCGGCTATTCCGACAAGAACGAACTGCGCGGCCGTTATTCCGAAACCAGCCGCGACAACTTCCTGATGACCATGGATATTTCCTGCTATTCGTTCACCGCGCTGGCCCGGCGCGCCCGGAAATTGATGACCGCGGGCGGCAGCCTGCTGACCCTGACCTATTTCGGGGCCGAGCGGGTGATCCCCCACTATAACGTCATGGGGGTGGCCAAGGCGGCGCTGGAGGCGAGCGTCAAGTATCTCGCCCAGGATCTCGGGGGTGACGGCATTCGCGTCAATGCCATCTCGGCCGGGCCGATCAAGACCCTGGCGTCCTCGGGGATCGGCGATTTCCGCTATATCCTGAAATGGAACGAGCTGAACTCCCCGCTCCGCCGCAACGTCACCATAGAAGATGTCGGCGGGGCCGGTTTGTACCTTTTGAGCGGCCTGTCATCCGGCGTCACCGGTGAGATTCATCACGTCGACGCCGGCTATAACGTCATCGGCATGAAGAGGGAGGACGCCCCCGACATCGCCTACAATAAAGACTAAACCATGAGACTAAACCATGTCCTTCAATACCTTCGGCAAACTGTTCCGCTTTACCACCTGGGGTGAATCGCACGGGGTTGCGATCGGCTGCGTGGTCGACGGCTGCCCGCCCGGCATCCCCTTGAATGAAGCCGATATCCAGCTGTGGCTGGACCAACGGCGGCCCGGCGCCTCGAAGCTCACCAGCCAGCGTAAAGAGCCCGATACCGTCGAAATCCTGTCCGGGGTCTTTGAGGGCAAAACCACCGGCCACCCGATCTCGCTGATGATCAAAAACGAGGATGCCAGGCCCGGGGACTATGATGAGATCAGGGGCAAGTTCCGCCCCGGCCACGCCGATTTCACTTACCACGCCAAATACGGAATTTATGATTACCGCGGCGGCGGGCGCGCTTCAGCGCGGGAAACCGCCTGCCGGGTCGCCGCCGGCGCAATCGCCCGGAAAATCCTCGGCGCCAAGGTGAAGATCCGCGCAGCACTCGTGCAAATCGGGCCGATGACCATCGATAGGAAAAATTTTGATTGGGACCAGGTGGCGAAAAACATTTTGTTCTGCCCCGATAAGGAAGCGGTGCGGCCGTGGCGGGAAGCGCTGGTGAAAATCAGAAAAGAAGGCGATTCCTATGGCGGGGTGGTTGAGGTTGAGGCGACCGGTGTGTCCGCCGGCCTGGGCGCGCCCCACTACGCCAAGCTCGATCAGGATATCGCCTCCGCCATGATGTCGATCCACGCCGCCAAAGGGGTTGAGATCGGCGCCGGGTTCGAGGCCTCCTCGCTGAAGGGGTCCGAAAATGCCGACGAAATCCGCATTGGCAACGACGGCCCGCGCTTTCTATCTAATAACGCCGGCGGGACCCTCGGCGGCATCTCGACCGGCCAGCCGCTGACCGCCCGGGTCGCGTTCAAACCCACCTCCTCAATATTGATCCCGCAAAAGACCATCGACAGCTCAGGCAAAGAAACCGAAATCATCACCAAGGGCCGCCACGATCCGTGCATCGCCATCCGCGCGGTGCCGGTGGTCGAGGCCATGATGGCCTGCACCCTCGCCGATCACCTGCTGCTTCATAGAGCCCAGTGCGGGTGAATACCTAAACCAGAACCTTCATAAGAATTGCCAAGCCCCAAAAGAGTGGGAGGTTAAAATAAAAAATTATTTCCCAAGGGGTAAGGAGAGCGCCCGTTGTTAAGTAAATTAAGGAGGAAGGAACGATTATAAGAAGAAGGGTGAAAAAAATAAAAACC
>JADFJJ010000063.1 GCA_022566215.1 Pseudomonadota bacterium
TCCAAACCGCCTTCGGTCTCCCCCGAGACAAACACATTTCCCGAGCTGTCCGTAGTAACGGCAAAAGTGCTGGTTGTTTCAGAGGCAACACCGATCAGCCGTGTCCACTGCTTCACTCCCCCACTATCATACTTGGTGAGAAAGCCGTCTCTGGTTCCAATAAGGGTTTCGCCGTCCAGATTTCCGCGGGTTTCACCCACGATAAAAACATTATCTGAACTGTCTGTGGTGATGGCCTTGGCTGGACTTGGGGGGCTTGCGTACTTGGCTTCTGGTCCACCGCTGTCTTCCCCAATTGGGGATTTGACGCCGGATGATGTGGGACGGGGCGTTACTCTGTGTGGGAACGTGAGTGGAGTGTTCACCTCCCGAAACGGACATACATTTTTCACGATTACTGATGAGACCGGCTCTTTGAGGGGAGTGGTGTTTAATTCCTCTGGGGTGAAGGTGGTGTCAGGAGAGGGATGTGTCATTGGGAGGGTGGATATGTATCGGAACGAATTAGAGATTATTGTCGAGGGGTTATTGGAAGAAATATAACACTGTTATATATAATGGTGTGGTGTTTGATGGAGACATATATAACGCCGTTATATACGTGATTTTATTGCTGGGTGCTGCTTGATATTTCACTGTGAAGAACGCGTGTATAACGCCGTTATACCCCTAATCAGGTCATCTTCCCTCATATGAACCCGCCCCCCATCATTTCCAGTGCACGACCTCTCTTGGTACCGATATGAAATTCACCTGTCCTTCATCTACCCCCCTGTTTCCACTGGAAAACATCAGATGAACATCACAAAGGGGCGTGAAGCTTGAATATGAAGAGGTGAATACTGATGACGATAATTTCTAAGCGCTTAGAAATAACACTGTTATGCTTATTCAAATTCTACTGTCCGCCGAAACATATTCACCCGCGCCCTGCTTGTTGGATCAGTCTCTACAATGGTCACCCCTTTATAGGCTGAGGAGGTGTTTGTTGTTCCAATCACCCAGAGCACATCCGGGACCGTTGAGATAATAAGTGGATCGTGTGGGCCTGCTACCTGATCAGGGAAATGGACGCCTTCAAGGACCTGAACGGGAATTTCAGCGAATTTACCTACAAGCAGCGCCTGGCCATAGCGGGAATGAACGCCGAGCAATTTGAAGACCGGATCCGCCTGGACATCGGCCGCACCCAGCTGATCGAGGCGTTTGCCGACACCGCCCTGCTGCCGGCTGCCCTGGTGGAGGTGCTTTATGCCTACCGCAAGGAAAGCCGCCGGGCTGAGATCGCCACCATTCCGGCCAGCGCCATCACCAATATTGAGGCGCCAACGCCTGAGGCCCTCAAGGCCTATTACCAAGCCAACCTCAACATGTTCGCCAGCCCGGAATACCGGAATTTGAGTTTTTTGATCGTCAGCCCGGAGGATTATGCCGGGGACATCGAACTGAGCGAGGAGGAATTGCGGGAAGAGTACGAAAGCAGGTACGAGGATTTCAATATTGGCGAGGCGCGCGGCCTGGAAGTGGCGATCCTGAGGAGCGAAGACCAGGCCGGCCAGCTCTACCAGCGGGTGGCGGCGGGTGAGGATTTTGCCGCGGTCGCGGCCGAGTTAACCGGCTTTACCCCGGAGGAGCTGAGCCTCGGCGAAAAAAACCATTCCGAGATCAGCAATGAATACGGAAACGTGGCGGCGGAGAGGGTCTTTGCCGCCCCCCTGGACGGGGTTACCGAACCGACCCAGAGCCTCAATTCCTGGCAGGTGTTTCATGTCACATCGATCACCCCGGGCACTGAAAAAAGCTTTGAGGATTCGCTGGAGGAGTTGCGCGCATTGGTGGCCGCGGACCGCGGGATCGATAATCTTTACAATGCCGTTGCGGTGATCGACAACGATATTATTTCCGGCTTCGACATCGAACAAATCTCAACCTCCTCCGGCCAGCCCCTGATAACCCTGGAGGCGGTGTCGGCCCAGGGCGGCAGCCGCGATGGCGGCCTGATTGCCGAAACCAAAGTGCTCCCTTACCTGGCCCGCGCATTTACCCTACAGGAAGATGACCCGATCGAATTGTATGAAGCGGAAGATGACATCTTTTACATCATCAAGGTGAACGGCATTATCCCGCCGGTGCCGCCGCCCTTTGAGGAAGTCGAAAACCAGGTGCGTCAAAGCTGGTTCGCTGTGGAACAGCTGCGCCTGGCCGGTATTTACGCCAACCAGGCGCTGGCCGCGGCCGAGGGCGGGACCAGCCTGGAGGAAATTGCCGCCCGCTATGGCGGCATCTTCTTTGAAACCGACAGTTACCGGCGCGACCGGGTTTTTACCCAGCGTGAGTTGGCCCCCGGCATCGCCCGGCTGATGTTCGGCCTCGAGGAAGGCGGGATTGGCATTGAACAGGACGCCCGCGGCGATGGTTACCTGGTGATCAAGGTCACCGAAATCAAATCTCAGGATCCGGCCCAAGACCAGTTTGAGTTTCAGGCGCTGGTGACCCGGCTGCAAGGTGAAATGCAGACCGATATCTTTATCCAGCTGCAGGCCGCGATCCAGCGGAATATGGATATCAGCATCAACCGGAGCCTGATTGATAATCTCTATGACCCGGACCGCCAGGTCGCCTTTTCTCCGTTTTAGGGAAATTATTCCGGCGTGGCGCTGGCCAGTTTTGGCAGGCCCTCAACCGCGACCACGGACGATAACGGCACCAGCACCAGTCCCTTCCCTTCCAGAGTTGGAATCCAAAGTCTCAACGCCCTTAAGGTGGCGCCATGGGGATGGCCGATGGCGATCACAGTTCCGCGCCTGAGAGCTATTCTTTCCACCTGCCTTAGCTGGGCCAGAATGGCAGCCTCATCAATTTCATTGTCCAGGAAAATATCCCGTCCGGCCCAGGGCATGCCGAGGCTTTTCGCCAGCTTCGCCCCTTCCGAATTCGGGACGGTCAGGGAATCGAGGAACAGCAGGCCGCGCCGCTTAAGCTCTTCCATTACCAGCCGCATCCGCTCCCGGTCCTTGGTAAAGCGGCTGCCCATATGGTTGTTGACCCCGACAAACCCGTCAAACCGGCTCAGGTTCCATTCAATGGCCGCCAGCAGCTCCTGTTCCGTGTGGCTGGTCAGCAGGGCTTTGGGGCCGGGGATTTCATTGCCCGAGGGTTCCATCGGCAGGTGCAGCAGAAGTTCATGGCCCTGCCCGCGCAGCGCCTGGGTCTGGCGCTCCAGGTTCGGGGCATAGGGCAAAAAGGCGAAATTGAGCGGTCCTTCCAGGTCCCCGAAGGCGCGGGCCATGGCGCTGTTGTTGCCCATATCATCGATGACTATGACAATCCTGCCCTTCCCTTCAATATCCTCAGGAATGGCGGCGGCATAACGGCGCCAGGGGACCTGTTCCTGCAATGAGAGGGGGGATGTTTGCCTTGCCGCGGGTATTGGGGCGGGGGGAATATCCATCTGTTTGGGGGACGTAACCGTTATGGCATAGCGCCGCTGCAGCAGTTTCTGGCCGGGAACATCAAGGGCTTTGAAATTGCCCGTCACCGGGCGCTCCGGCAACCTCAGCAGCGCCACCGGATGGTCCAGGCCGAGCGCGGCGGTCAGGGACATCGCCTCCCTGGTTTCAAGCATGGTCCCGGTCTTGCGCGCCCCGGGATAGTCGGCTTGGCGTTCCGCCAGGATCAGGTCTACCGCCGGATCGCCCAGCGCCGGGGTTTTTCTGATGTCATATTTTTTGGTTTGCAAGCCGGCGCCAACCGGCTGGCGGTAGGCACCCTCAAACCGGCGTTGTTCAAGATTGAGCTCGGCCACCGGCGCCCCGACCGCGGCCGCAGTCTCAAGCCTTGCGCTCCTGGTTTTCAACCGGTCTCCAGCGGCCGGCTGCAGCTGCGGGCCGCCGCCCTGCTCCAGCACCGGCGCCGTAACCGCCTTGGCATAGCGCCGCTGCATTAGTTTCTGGCTGGTGAGGTTCGCTCGATCAAAAACCTTTCCCGGATTTTGGGTTGGCAGGGATAAAAGCGCGGCCGGGGCCGCCACCCCAAGGGCGCTGGCAAAGTCCCTCATTTCCAGGGTATCCAGGGTCTGGGCCGAAGTCCTGACGGCGGGTATCCGGTCCGGATGAGAGGAAGGATTGAGGTCAACCACCGGCGCCTTGACCCCAAGGGCCTTGATGGGTGGACTCTTTGTCAGCGGATCCAGGGTCTGGGCCGGTCTCGGGATGCCGGCAATCTGGCCGAGATGACCGGGCGGGCTCAAGTCGGCCACCGGCATTTTTGCCGGGATGGTTTCAACCGGGGAAAAAGCCCGGCCCAGATCATCCGGAACGGTGCTTTGGCGTAATCCCGCATAGTGGGAAATCCCTTCCCCGCCCGCTCCGGAGAGGTCCGCTAGCGGGGCATTGACGGAAAGGGGTTGACCGGGATCAAAGTCCCTCCCGGGAAGAGTGCTGGGGCTGGCGGCGGCCTCAAACCGCGCCAGTTCCGGGTTTTCCGCGAATTCCAGGCCAGGCGCCGGCCAGTTCATCACCAGGTAGGTCATGGTGACCGATATCAGGATAATCGTCAGAAAGCCCAGCAGCATAACCGGCAAGGGCAGGTAAACGCGCTTGTCGAGTAAACTTTCGTGGGGCGAATAAACGAGGTAGTCTTCTTCCCCGGTGGCGCCATAAACATCTTCCCCCTCCCCCTGCTGGGGCTGGTGCCGGATAATCTGGCGTCTTCTGTTCTCACTCACTGGTTTTAAGGTCTCCCGGATTTTTTCCTTTTACATCAATGGCCTTGAAGTGCGAAACCTTTAATCCGTTACTATAATGAAACAAGGTTAACTGGATGTTTATCCTGATCGATAACTACGACAGCTTTACCTACAACCTCTATCATTACCTGATTGAGCTGGGGGCCGCGGTCGAAGTTCACCTGAACGATCAGATCAGCACCCGTGAGATTGCCCGGATCGGGCCGCAAGGGATTGTCCTCTCGGCCGGGCCGAAAACCCCGGATCAAGCCGGGATCTGCCTGGAGGTGGTCGATAAATTCAGTAAAAAACTGCCGATTTTAGGGGTCTGCCTCGGTCACCAGGTGATCGGCCAGGCGTTTGGCGGCCGGGTGGTCCGGGCGCCCGAACTGATGCACGGCAAGATCAGTGATATTCACCATGCCGGGGATGGACTGTTCGCCGGGCTGCCCTCGCCCTTCAGCGCCACCCGCTATCATTCCCTGACGCTTGAACAGGAAAGTTTCCCGAATGAACTGAAAATTACCGCCAAAACCACCCAGGGAGTGATCATGGGCCTGGAGCATGAAACCCTGCCCCTTTATGGGGTTCAATTTCACCCGGAGAGTATTTTATCAGAGCATGGCCATGCACTCTTGAAAAACTTCCTGGAGTCTGCAAACTAGCTGGACCTGGATAAAAAGGAGCGAAATCATTTCCAAACTCACCCATCTCGATAATAAGGGACGCGCCCGCATGGTTGATATCTCAGACAAGGATGAAACCCACCGGAGCGCTACCGCCAAGGGGTTTGTCGCCCTGAAACCCTCGGTTTTAAGCGCTGTCCGGGATGGCTCGACGCCCAAGGGCGATGTCCTGGCCAGCGCCCGGATCGCCGGCATCATGGCGGCCAAGAAAACCCCCGAGCTGATCCCGCTGTGCCACCCGCTGGCGCTTTCCAGCGTTCGCATCGATTTTGAATTCTGCGATCACCCCTCAGGCATTGAAATCACCGCGGCCGCCACATTGAGAGGTAAAACCGGGGTCGAGATGGAGGCCCTGACGGCGGTCAGCATCGCCGCCCTCACCCTCTATGACATGGTCAAGGGGCTGGACAAGGGCGGGGTCATTACCGATATTCGCCTGATTGAAAAAACAGGTGGAAAATCAGGCACTTACAAGAGAAAGTGAAAGTAAATTGATCAGCGTTGAAGAAGCCCTCAAGCGCATCCTGGCGCCGCTCGAACCGCTTGGCGTCGAGGCCATCCCGGTGGAACAGGCGTTTGGCCGCACCCCGGCCGAAGATATCAGTGCGGTGCGCGCCACCCCGGCCTTTGATACCTCGGCCATGGACGGTTATGCGGTGCTCGCCGCTGATCTGACCAAAACCCCGGCAACCTTGAAGATAATCGGCGAAGCCCCGGCCGGAACCCTTTTCCCCGGCACCGTGGGGAAAGGACAGGCGGCGCGCATCTTTACCGGTGGAATCGTGCCGAGTGGGGCCGATACCGTGGTTATCCAGGAAAACACCGAACGCAAGGGTGATACAGTCACAATCCTGAAGGCCCCTGCCACCCCTGTCCGTGGCGCCAATATCCGCAAAAAAGGCGGGGATTTCGCCGCCGGGGAGGTCCTGTTGAAAAGCGGGACGCCGCTCAATGAGCGGGGGATCGCCCTGGCCGCCGCCGCCAACCGGGGCCAGATCAGCGTTTATAAGCGGCCAAGGGTGGTCCTGCTGGCGGTGGGCGATGAGCTGACTACCCCCGGCAGCAAGCTCGAGGACGGCTCGGTGATCAACACCAACAGCCCCTCGCTGGCCGCCCTGGTCCGGACTGTGGGCGCTGCCCCCATCACCCCGGCCACCCTGCCGGACAATCTGGAGGCCATCACCACGGCTTTCAAGAAGGGGCAAGAAGCCGATTTTATCATCACTCTGGGTGGGGCTTCGGTGGGCGATTATGATTATGTCAGGGATGCCTTCAAGGCCGCCGGGGGCAAACTGGATTTCTGGAAAATCGCCATGAAACCGGGGAAACCCCTGATGTTCGGGGACCTCAACGGCACCCCGGTGATTGGCCTGCCGGGCAACCCGGTCTCGGCTTATGTCACCGCCTTTTTGTTTGTCCTTCCGGCGCTCCGGAAACTTCAGGGCCGGACCGGTCACGCCCCCCTTTCCCTCCCGGCCCGGGCCGGCGATGTGGTCCCGGCGGCCAAGGACCGTGAGATCTTTTACCTGGGATATCTGTCATTTGGCGAAGACGCCGCCTTGACCGCCACCCCCCACCCGGTGCAGGACAGCGCGCGGATGTCGACCCTTAATGCCTCGGACTGCCTGATCCACCGCCCGGCCAATGCCGGCCCGGCGCAAAAAGGCGACGTGGTCCGGGTTTACCCCCTGCCGCGGCTGTGATTATTTTCCGGGGTTATTCTTGTGAGACCTTGACAAACACGGAACAATAAGAGAACATAGACGCAACAAAATTACTGAGAAAAGGATCGCCCCGATGCTCACCAGAAAACAACGCGATTTGCTGCTGTTCATTCACCACCGCGTGCAACAGGAAGGCATTCCCCCGTCCTATGAGGAAATGAAGAATGCGCTGGGATTGCATTCCAAATCGGGCATTCACCGCCTGGTCGGCGCGCTCGAGGAACGCGGCTTCCTGAAACGCTTGCCCAACCGGGCACGGGCGATCGAGATTATCAGGCTGCCCGAAGGGGTCGGGCCAAATGCCGCCTTAAGCGATTCCAAGGTGATCAGCGCCCCGTTTGGCAAATCCGGCCCGAAGGAAGTGGTGGCCGGCACTGCGGTCGCGGCCAACCTCAACATCCCGCTCCATGGCAAGATTGCCGCCGGGATGCCGATCGAGGCGCTGGAGAATGCCGATGAGCATATTTCCGTGCCGCCCGGTATGCTGGGTGCGGGCGAGCATTATGCGCTGGAGATTTCCGGCGATTCGATGGTCGATTTGGGCATCCTCGATGGCGACACCGTGATCATCAGAAAATGCACCACCGCCGATAACGGTGACGTGGTGGTGGCCCTGGTGGAGAATGAGGAAGCGACCCTCAAGACCCTGCATAAAAAGGGCGACCAGGTGGCCCTGACCCCGGCAAACCCCGATCATTCCACCCAGATCCTGCCCGCCGATCAGGTCCAGATTCAAGGCAAGCTGGTCGGGCTTTTCAGGAAGTACTAAGAAATTTGAAATGACAAAACTATTCGAAGACGAAGAAATGTTTTCTCTTTTTCACCCTCACCCTACCCTCTCCCATCAAGGGAGAGGGGATTAGAAGAGGGCACTTTTTAGACTCCTTCTCCTATTCCGCCGTCGCTAAAGCTATGGCGGACGTCGCAAGGGAGAGGGGATTTTATTGAGGGCTCCATTTAAAGCTCCCTCTCCCCTTCCGCCGTCGCCGACCCCACTACGCCAAGGCTACGAAGGGCAGGGGCTATGGCGGACAGGCCGTGGGAGAGGGATGGGGTGAGGGGGTTAGAAAAATACTTAACGTTAACAATCGTTGGCGCGGCGGTCGTCCGCCGCC
>JADFJJ010000064.1 GCA_022566215.1 Pseudomonadota bacterium
TACTCTCTCTGGATTGCCCAATGCTTCTTCAAGATTTGTAAAAACGGTGCATTGGTTTTGAAATATTTTATGAGTTCCAACTAGTCCCAAGCCCAAAATAACAATTCCGGCTAAGGGGCTAAAAAACTGCGCAACGGAACGTTGTTTTTGAGGAATGGGAGAAGTAAAGGTGTTCATTTTTGTAATAAAACTAGACTAGAAAAGTAATTGCTAGTCTGTGGATAATTTTTTTGTGTTCGGGAAGAATAGTAGGGTTGGTTCCAATGCAATTGCCCTCAATAAAGTCCCACCCCTTATCCTTATATAATTCTTTTTCTTTGTCGCTTATTGCAACTGGAGAGGAGGCCAAATTAACCCCCTTTAAATCTGCACTAACGTCTATCCCAACGAAATTATTCATCCCAAACCAAAAAAGACTGGCCCTAGCTTTATTAAATCCTTTTTTAGCTTCTTCCTCTGTACTAAAACCAAAAATTTTCAAAATATAATGTTTTTGATCTCCCAAAAGTTTGAATTGATAACCTAAACACTTAAAGGTCCGCTCTGCTTCCTCTCTTTTAATTGTCCGACCGGGGGAAAGAATAAAGGGCAGGTGTACAGTGAAAGAAGGCTTACCCTTTCCCAAAGTCTCCGGTCTATAAGATAAAATAGTTCCCATTTCCTTTCTTTAGCATAAGGATTTAAAAATTAATTTTATTGTTGTATCTGAATAAAACAATTGCTGTTACTGTCGTAAGGATTGCTAAAAGCAAGCCTCCCGCAAACAGATCACTCTCAAATGCTTGGGCTAGAAAATCAGCAACAGGTACCATATCTATTCTTCCATTAAATTAGGGTGTGTAAGAGTACAGTATAGGTGCGTCATTTTCGGATGGGAGCTAAAATATTCATGAAGAATGAAGGTGCGGGATTTTATGAACCGTCTTCGGCCCCTTCAAAACCCTCGCCGTCTTTTCAATCGTCCTTCATATGGATAAACAGCAGCACGATCCCGGTGGTTGCGGCGTACTGGAACGCGCCCTCAAGCGAGGCCAGGCCCAGCTCGGTCTGCCACATCTGGAAGTATCCCCCGCCGATAACGGTAAAAAGCCCGTACCAGACGATCAGCGCCATGGCGCAGCCGAGGACCGCAAACTTTTTGGCTTTTTGGAATTTTGCCGGCGCTTCAGCGCGCGCCTGCCACATATCCCAGGCCCCTTTGGCGGCCAGAAACCCGACCAGATATTCGCCCAGAATTATGCCGGCGAGCACCGCCCAGACCAGAAATGAATTTTGAAAACCCGGGCCCAGGTGGTTGGGGTAAAAGGTGTGCCCTTCCATCCCGGCCACGGTGGCGACGAAATAATAAGCGGCATCCAGATTGACCATATTCTGAGTGGCGTTCAAGAGCCCGATTAACGACACAAAAATTACCAGCAGAATTTTCAGATAACGGATTTCCATAGCCCCCTCCCCTTTGGCTTTTAAAAACCGTAGCACAAGACCCTGGGAATGCCAATATTGGGGGGGATTGCGCTGGGCGGGATTAATGGCCGCGGCAGGATTGCCTGGCTGGCGTTTTCTGGTCTAATCAATTATAAAAAATCAGAGGATAAATGGATAATTTCCGGAGGCTTTATCAACATGAAACAACTTTTGATCATTTTTATCACGGTGTTCCTCGCCGAACTTGGCGACAAGACCCAACTGGCGACGCTGTTGTTCGCCACCAACAAGGAAATCCAGCCGGCCCTGGTATTTCTCGCCGCTGCCGGGGCGCTGGTGGTGGCGACGGGAATAGCGGTCTTCCTCGGCGCCACGGCCGGGAAATATCTGACCATGATTCCCCTGAAACTGATCGCGGGATTAGGCTTTATTGCGATCGGGGCATGGAGCCTTTATGGCCACTTTTCCGCAGCGTGATACTTAACTCGAACAACTGAGTACCTACTATCCCGCTCTTGAACGGCAAAATTTTGCTGGAAGAAAAGCCAAGTCCTTAGCGGAGGTTTATTTCAAAATAGAGACAAAGCGCTCCAAAAGGGCTAGAATAGGGATATCGGGGCGCCTCGATTGATCACGCGCCCCCGGGAGAACCCAAGGCTTTGCCGGCGCCAACCATAAGAGATTTCAGCCCATTTGAAGAGCGCTTTCATGCGCTGAGCCATAGTCTGGCCGCAATAGTGGCTGTGATCGGTTTTTTTCTGCTGCTGACCAAGGCCAGCCAGCGCGGCAGTTTGCCAGCCATGATCGCGGTCAGCATTTATGGCGTCTCTATGGTCTCGGTATTTCTGACCTCGGCCATTTATCACATGAGCGGCGACAGCCCGCGCCGGGGGCTTTTCAAACTGCTTGACCATATCGCCATTTACTTCAAGATTTCCGGCAGTTACACGCCGTTCGCCCTTGTTTTGCTGCCGTTTCCCACCGGCCTGTGGCTGATGCTCGGGGCCTGGGGGGCGACGCTGGTGGGCGCATCGCTCGAGACCAGGGCCTATCTGAAACGCAGCAAAATCAGCCGGTTCTCGCTTCCGTTTTATCTCGGGATGGGCGGGGCCGGGGTGCTGATCCTTGACCAATTGTACGCCCTGATGCCGCCGGCGGGTTTTTTATGGCTGATCGCCGGCGGGCTCTCTTATGCCGTCGGCAGCCTGTTTTATGCGCTGAAATCGGTGCCCTACGCCCACGCGGTCTGGCATGTTTTTGTCATCGCCGGCAGCGCCTGCATCTTTATCGCTATTTACGGCTTCGTCATCTAGCGAACAAAAAACCCAGCCAGCGGCTGGGTCTTTAAGTTTTGGTTGCGGGGGCAGGATTTGAACCTGCGACCTTCAGGTTATGAGCCTGACGAGCTACCGGACTGCTCCACCCCGCGCCAAAATCCGTGGTCTGAGGGCGCAATCTTTATCAGTTTAATCAGGCTTTGTCACCACCTATTCAAGGCTTTTTTACAGGCCTTTCTCAAGATTTTGCGGTGGCGAATTTTCCAACCAGCAAATTATAAAGCCAGGCAAAAATCAGACCGCAGATGCCGCCATCGACAAAGCCCCAGAGAAAGCCGATTATAGCCCCGGCAAAACCAGCGGCATAGCCGATGTAAAACTGGCCGAGAAAACCGACCACCCCGGCGGCGGGGGTGAAAAAAGACGCCCACAGCCCGAAAACCAAAGCGCACACGCCCCACAGCAGCCCGGCGGTGATGGCAAAAGCTTTTATGTTGAGTTTCATGATATCCTCCCGTTAGATCGCTTCAGGGGGGCATTATACACTTATTTCAGCTAGATTTCAGACTTGATTTGGCCCAGGGACTTCTTCTCGGTGGCCGCCTCGGGGATAGTGGCGTCCTTGGCCGGGTGCCCGGTGACCAGGATCATGACCGGTTTTTCCACCCTGGGCCGGTGGCACAATTCATTCAGGAAATTCATCGGCGCCGGGGTGTGGGTGAGCGTCGACAAGCCGGCGTTATGAAGCGCGGTGATCAGTATTCCAGTGGCGATGCCGACCGATTCCGGAACGTAGTAATGCTTGATTTTATGGCCCTCCTGATCCCTGCCGTAGCGCTGGGCGAAAATCACAATCAGCCACGGCGCGGCCTCCAGGAAGGGTTTCTCCCATTCAGTGCCAAGCGGCGCCAACGCCTCCAGCCACTCTTTGCCGGCCTTGCCGGCATAAAACTCGCGCTCTTCCTTCTCAGCCGCCTGGCGAATGATTTTCTTGGCCCGGGCCGAGCGCACCAGAACGAAATGCCAGGGCTGGTGGTTGGCCCCACTGGGCGCGGTGCCGGCCGCCAGCAGGCAATTGTCGATCACTTCTCTCGGCACATCGCGAGCGGAGAAAAACCGGCAGGTATGGCGCTTTTTGGCAAATTCATAAAACGCTTTTGCGCGCCGGGTTGTTTCCTGGTCGGAAAAATCAAAGCGGTGCGGCAGCGGGATCGGTTTGTATATTTTGCTCATGGACTTCCTTTCAGTCCCGGATTTAGGCCCCGAATTTAGACGATGGCAGATGAAAGGAAAAGGGGTTTCCCGGCGCATCCCTCCCTTAAGTTTTTAATATTATCCCCCTTTAAATGAGAACCATTATCACTTATACTAGAACATTGGATTAGGCATACTCTTTATGCGACTGACGGGCCGAGGCGTTCTGGCCGGCCGTCCAAAGCCGGGGGGAAGAAAATGAATATTTTTACCAGGAAGACATCTTCCTTTAAGGAAGTTCTAAAAGAAGAAGAAGCTTATCTGGAAGAATTTCATACAAATTGGAAAAAGGGAAAGTCCTCCGGGATTGCCTGTTCTGGCGGGGGTATTCGCTCGGCTTCGTTCAGCACCGGGATAATGCAGGCGTTATATAACGAAAAAATTCTAAAAAAGTTTTCATATCTTTCAACCGTATCCGGCGGGGGTTTTTGCGGCGCGGCCCTGACCTGGTTTCAACTGCAATACAAGACCTTTCCATTTGGCGATAAAGACAGCTTTAAGGGAAGTCACGTCTTTGATGAGGAAAAAGCAAGAATTGCCATTGCCGAAGCCGATCCTGGTGACAAGAACCTGTCTAATTGCATTCTCAGTTATATCCGCCAGCACGGCAATTACCTGGCCCCGTACGAACTTGGAAAAGCCTCCCTGCTCGGCAGGATCCTTCTGAGTGTGCTCAATTCCGCAGCAGCGTACCTGCTGTTTTTTGGGCTGTTATTTTTAGGTCTTCTATACCTGACGAATATTCCAGTCGTACATGAAACCACTTGGCTGTTATGGAATTTTATCGGAATTGAACCCGCAACAATAGTAAGTATTTTGAAATCATGGGGGGCTGAAACCATAAAAAACATTAACCTTAATTTTTCAGCTCTATTTGGCTTGTTGGCGGCTCTTTCGTTAGGAGTATATTTGCTAATCGTTTTGCTTTACGGAATTTTTACGTTTGTTTTCAGCGGCGCCGAAAAGGGCTATTGTCTTAGAGTTCGGTTACAAAGGCTAATTGGGTGGCTGTTAAAGGGATTTGGCTTTTTGATCATCCTTTTCCTGTTGCCGGTAGGCTTTCAGGTTTTGTTTGGAAATTACCTCGATGCTAAAGATGCAACTCCCCTAGGCCTGACCGTCGCTCCCACAATTTTGGGAATTGTTCTTGCCCTTTACAAGTTTCAGAAGGATTTTGGAAATAAACCTGCATTTCAAAAACCTCTAACAAAGGTCCTTTTGTCCCTAGCGGTGATAGCGTTTATTTTTGCCATCCTCACCTCGGGTTTTATTATCGGTTCATGGGCTTATGAAACCAATGTAATTGGCATTGGAACTCTTATAGTGGTGTTGATCTTCCTCTTTGGTGTCAACCTCAACCTGATTTCCCCTCACCGGCTTTACCGGGACAGGCTGATGGAAACCTTTATGTGGAATCCCGACACCGACCCGGAAGGGAAATTGTGCCGGCGGGGAGCGGCGGCCAACAAAGCCAAACTTTCCGAAATGATCACCACGGACAAAAAAAACTGGTCTCCTTACCATATCCTGAACACCAACCTGGTGTTGACCGATGCCAAACGGCCTAAAAACCGGGGCCGCCACGGTGACAATTTTATACTCAGCCCGAAATATTGCGGCAGCTCGGCCACTGACTATGTAAAGACCAAAGATTTTATCGCCAACCGCCTGACTTTGGCGACAGCGATGGCGGCCTCAGGCGCGGCGGTTAACCCCAACGCCGGGGTTTCGGGGAAGGGTCTGACCACCAACCCGCTGGTTTCCTTCCTGATGACGTTTTGCGGTCTTCGGCTTGGGCTGTGGACCATAAACCCTAACCAACAATTAAATGCCATCCATAAAATCTGGCCGCCAAATTACATATGGCCCGGAATATTCAGCCTGTTGGCCTGCGGCCAGCGCGAAAACAGCCGGAGGATCGAGCTGTCCGATGGCGGCCATTTCGACAACACCGGGCTTTATGAACTGGTGCGCCGGGGGGTTCGGACCATTGTTCTTTGTGATGGCTCCGCTGACCCGGAATATACCTTCGATGATCTTGGCAATGTCATCGAGCGGGTCCGGGTTGATTTCGGAGTGCAAATATATTTCCCGATAGAAAAACCGAAAAAAGGAACTGCAAAAAATATCGAAAAAGACCTGGATGGGCTTCTGCCCAACAGCCTGGCGGCCCCCCGGGGAAACCAGGCCGCAAAAGTGTTTACAGAAAAATACAGTCTGGCGCAACGGGGCGTGGCGATTGGGGAAATTATTTACCCGGGGAAAAAGGACGGCAAGGAAATCAAGGGGCGG
Organism: Pseudomonadota bacterium; assembly: GCA_022566215.1. Taxonomy (GTDB): domain Bacteria; phylum Pseudomonadota; class Alphaproteobacteria; order Sphingomonadales; family SMXR01; genus SMXR01. The sequence goes on from JADFJJ010000064.1 coordinate 6,249, forward strand.
CTATTTTATATAAAAGCGACCATTGTTGATAACCTTCCCAGCGATATATATGCCTACAAGGGTGCAAATCCTGACTTTCCCAACCAGTCCACGGCGGATCAGTTTTTTGATGAACGCCAGTTTGAAGCGTACCGCGAGCTGGGCTATCAGCTGGCAAAACCCTGGGTGAAAGATATTGCAAAGGAACTTTAGATCTACTCCAATGCTGCGAGCCCGGTGCGCCTGGCGCGCTATTTTTAAAAAAGGAACCCATATGTCCAAAAACCATTATGCTGAAATTACCCCTGCAAAAGGAACGCTTTCCGCGGCCGCCCGGGCCGGGGGCAGTCTGTTAGCGGAAACCACCCGCGCCCTGAAACTGACCGAGTTTCACTTTGGAAAGGTTTTTCCCGCGGTCTATTACATTCCCCGCAAGGACATTGACTTTTCCCGTCTGGTGAAAAACCGGGGCCATTCGACCCATTGCCCGATCAAGGGCGAGGCCAGCTATTATTCCCTGAAAACTGACGAGGGCCTGGTGGAAAACATCGCCTGGAGTTACCAGGCCCCGCTTGACCATGTGGCTGAGATCAAAGGCTTTCTGGCCTTCGACGCCAAGGCGGTCAAAATCACCCGCAAACCCTGATTAATTATCGTAATCCACCTCCAGGCAAGGATCGCCGGGTGGGCATTCTATGGTCGTAATAACCGGGGTCTTGAACGGCAGATTATTGTTCCGGTAAGCGGCGCTGATCAAGTCATAGGCATGGGGCGGCAGTAGATTTTCCAGGTTAAATCCTACCGGCGCGTTGTTAACCAGCCAGCCGGTCAGGTCAACGCTGCCCATCTGGGTCTCCCCCGAGATACCCTGAAACCCCCCGCCTCCGGTGGAATTATAGTTGGCCAAAAAAGCGGCATAGTTAATTGTCATTCCGGAATGCAGTGTCCCACCCAGCAGGTCGGCGATTTTCCAGTTGTAGTTTTTATATTTCAGCGACTGGATGCCCGAAAGGTCGCCCAGAAAACTGTATCTTCCGTAGGAAAAGATATGATCCAGAACCGCTTCATCCGATCCACCGAAGGCCACCTTTGACCACTCGTAGAATATCGAGACGTCAACCCGTGTTCCCTTGGGCCTGACCCCGCGGTTGGAATTGACGAATTCCGACGCGTTGTTTTCCAGCACCATCCAGACATTATCGCCGTCAAAGGCCACGGTCGCCAGCCGGGGCCCGCCAATGGTGCCCTGGAACAGTCCGTAAATGGCCACCGGGTTATCAAAATTATGGTAGACGATCTGCTCGATATCCATCAATGACAGCGGCACGCCCCCGATTGTGGTGACTTTTTCCTCCCAAAACGGCGTCCCCCGTTTGCTTTGCCTCAGGGATTTGAGTTTGTCGATCGGGTATTCTTCTATCAGTTTATTAATAATGATAACGTTGTGGAGATTGAGCCAGAAGGCCAGCTGTTCGTTTTTGTTCAGCTCGCGCAAGGGGCGGCGGTTCGAGAGATTTTCCAGGCCCTTCTGGTAGCCCCGGAAAAATGCTTCGTGCTCATCGGAAAAGGAATGGAGCATCAGGCGGTTGCCCTCGTAGCGCGAGGGGCTGGCGGTGCCGCTGCCGCCCCTTCTGATCCGGGTTCCGGTATAGAGTATGCCCTTGGCCTGGGTGCCGAGGATGCGTTTCGAGGTGCCCATCGGGAAGACTGTTTGCCTGAGGATGTCGCTCAACGGTTTGTGGTTGATGGTTATTTCCGAGTCCGGATCAAATTCCAAAAACCGCTCCCACACCGGGCCGTTCTGGGCCCGGGCGCCATAATCCCCGGGAACAGCCATAAATCCCAAAATTAATATTGCGCCGAAGATGAATGAAAAAGACAGATACCGGTTCATGATGTCCTCCTGTATGACAAACACAGATCCTGTATACCCCCTTTTGCCGCCAGATTAAACCCCCGGTAAACCGGATACCCGCATCCCCCTTCGCACACCCAGGCTACGCCGTAGCGAAGCTTCGCCCAG